>NZ_JBFNEH010000009.1:0-83453 GCF_040797425.1 Symbiobacterium sp.
GCTACTACCTGTATAAGGCGTTCGCCCGCTAGGAGGTGGCCTGGTGACCGTCACGCAGCCTTACCAGGGTGCCCCCATGCGCCTGTCCCGGAACGGCGCAGGTCCGGCCGGCGGCGCCGTGTGGCCTGAAGTCCCGCGGGCACAGGCGGGCAGGCGGGCGGGTGCGGCATGACCGCCACCCTCATCACCGGCCCTGCCCGGTCCGGCAAGACGGCGGCCCTGCGGGAGCGCTACCTCGCCTGGCTCCGGGACGGGGTGCGCACCGACCAGATCCTCGTCCTCACCCACGGGGCGGGTCAGACCGCCCCGTGGCTGCGCGGGCTCGACCTCCCGGCGGGCGGCCCCATCGAGGCCGATGACTTCTATGGCTTCGTCCGTGCGGAGCTCACCCTCCACTGGCCCACCATCCAGGCGGCGCTCCCCGCCGCCCGGCAGTGGCTCGCGCCCACGTTCCTGCCGCTCACCGTGGAGCGGTACCTGCTCCAGGTGTTGCTGGAGCCCCACTACGCCCTCTTCGGCGACGTGGTGAAGACCCGGCCCGACCGGCTGGCTCTGCAGCTGCTCACCCGCATCGACTGGGTCGGGGCGGCCGCGGGCCTGGATCCCGGGCAGGCCGTGCTGCGCCTGGCCGAGGCCGACCGCCCCGAGAAGCGGATGCTCTACGGGCAGGTGGCCGCCATGCTGGAGGAGCACCGGACCCGCTGCCTGCGGGCCGGGCTGCTGGACTACGGCCTCTCGCTCACCCTCTTCACCGACGTGCTGCTGCCCGATCCCGGCTACCGGCGCCACCTCAGGACCCGCTTCCGCCGGCTGCTGGTGGACGACCTGGACGAGGCCCTCCCCGTCGAGCAGGCGTTCGTCGCCGCTCTGGCGGAGGCGGTGGAGGAGGCCGCCCTCGCCTTTGACCCCGAGGGCGGCCACGGCCTCCTCCGCGGCGCCGACCCGGCCGGGGTCCTGGCGCGCTTCGCCGGGGCGGCGACCATCTCCCTCCCGGACCCTGCCCAGGACCTGCCGGCGCGGCTTGCGCAGCTCGGCCTTGCCCGGGCAGCGGCCGGCCCGTCGGGCGCCGATTCTGACCGCCCTGCCCCGGCCTGCTCCTGCCCGTCCGACAGCGCCCCGCACCATGCCTCCATCACTGCCGAGTTCTGGGGCGACATGGTGAACGGGGTGGCCGGCGCGGTGGGTGATCTGGTCGCCGGCGGCCTGGCCCCGGGCGAGATCGCGGTGCTCGCCCCCCGGGTGGACAACCTCCTGGCCGCCGCCCTGGGACGGGCCCTGGCCGACCGGGGCGTGCGGTTGCATCCCCTCGTCCCCACCCGCCGGCTGCTGGACGAGCCCGCCGTGCGGGCCATCCTCGCCCTCGCCGGGCTGGCGGTGCCCGCCTGGCGACCGCCGTGGCGCTCGCCGGACCCCTTCACGGACGCGGCCCGTCTCCTGCTGCAACTAGGACCTGCGGAAGCCGCCCGGCTGGGCGAGGCGCTCTGGAAGGCGGAAGATACCCTGCCCGATCCCGCCGACCATCCGGTTCCCTACCGCCGCCTCCACGCCTGGCTGCGGGCGGGCCGGCGCCGGCGGTGGCAGCCCGACGCCTTCGTGCGGGCCGCCCTGCTGGAGGTGCTCATGCCGCTCCGGCCTGACCTGCCGCCTGCGGCCGTCGACGCGTGCCGCCGGCTGCTCCGGGCGTCCGCGGACTTCCGCCTTGCGGCCGAGCGCCTGGGCCCCGAGTCCCTGGGACCCGCCTACCGCCCGCTCCTCACCGAGGCGTCGCTCGTGCCGCTGCTGCCGCCCGAGCCCGAGGGCCCTGGGGTGCTGCTGGCCACGCCGCAGGCCTACCTCTCCAGGCGGCTTGCCTCCACGGTGCAGGTCTGGCTGGACGTCACCTCCCCCGCCTGGCAGCCCAGCGGCGCCTCCGAGCTGGCCAACCCCTACGTGCTCGTGGGATGGCCGGACGGCGCGCCCTGGACCGACGCCGACGCCCTGCGTGCGGCCAGGGAGGCCCGCGACCTTACGGTGCGGGCCCTGCTGCGCCGCTGCACCGGCCAGGTCATCACCGCCTCGGCGGCGTTGAGCCCGTGGGTCCAGGAGCAGGAAGGGGGGCTCTGGGCATGAGCTTCACCCTGCGTCCCGACCAGGCCCGGGTGGCCGAGTACCGCGGCGGCTACATGGCCGTGCCCGCCGTCCCCGGCGCGGGCAAGACCACCGTGCTCGCCTACCTGGCGGCCGACCTCATCGCCGCCGGCCTGCCCGCCCCCGGCCGCATCCTCATCGTCACCTACACCAACTCCGCCGTGGGCAACTTCAAGAGCCGCATCGGCGCTTTTCTCGAGGCGCGGGGGCTGCCCCGGTCCGGTTACGAGGTGCGCACCATCCACTCCCTGGCGGTGCGAATCGTGCGGGAGCGGCCGGAGGCCATCGGCTGGCCCGACACCTTCGCCGTGCTGGACGAGGTCCGCCGCGGGGCGATCCTGGGTGCGCTCACCCGCCGCTGGATCGCCGCCCACGGCGAGGCGTGGCAGTCGCTGCTGCGGGATGGCGAGGAGAGTCCCCCGGACGTGCTCTCCCGCTGGGCCGAGCGGACCCAGGCGCTGGTGGCCCGGCTGATCCAGTCCTTCAAGGCCCGGCGGATCGGGCCGGAGGAGGCGCTGGCCCTTACCCGGTCCCTGCCGGAGCACCTGCCCCTGCGCTGGGCGGCGGAGGTCTACCCTGAGTACCAGCGGGCCCTGGCCCGGGAAGGGCTGGTGGACTTCGACGACCTGATGCTCGGGGCCTACCGCCTGCTGGAAGGGGAGCCGGATCTCCTGCAGCGGCTGCGGCAGCGCTGGACCTACATCTTCGAGGACGAGGCGCAGGACTCGTACCGGCTCCAGGAGCAGGTCCTGCGCCTGCTGGCGGGGCCGGACGGCAATCTCGTACGGGTGGGCGACGCCAACCAGGCCATCATGGGCAGCTTCACCACCGCCGAGCCGGACCTCTTCCGCCGCTTCGTGCGGGAGCCCGGGGTGGCGGTGCGCCCGCTCACCATGGCCGGCCGCTCCAGCCGGGAGATCATCGACCTGGCCAACGAACTGGTGCGCTGGACCCGGGAGGAGCATCCGGACCCGGCGTGCCGCGACGCCCTGGAGGCGCAGTGGATCGAGCCCGTCCCCCCGGGTTACGGGCAGCGGAACCCGGAGCCCGCCGGCCGGCGGGTCTTCTTCAAGGCGTACGGCACCTACCGGGAGGAGCTGGCGGACCTCGCCCGCATGGCTGCCCGCTCGGCGCAGCAGCACACCGACGCGACGGTGGGGGTGCTCCTGCCCACCAACGCCATGGTGGCGGACCTGCTGGACGAGCTGCACCGGCTGGAAGCCCCGGTGGCCCCGGTGGGCGCCACGGCGCCGCAGGAGCGGCTGCGGCTGGGGGCGAACCTCCTGGCGGCGCTGGCCTTCCTGGCTGCGCCGCACATCCCCGGGCGGCGGGCCTCGGCGTCCGCGCTGGAACCCCACCTCGACGGCTGGCTGGCCGCCGCGTCGCTTCCGGCCGATGAGCTGTTGCTGCACATGGCGGCAGACCTGCGCCTCAGCGGCGAGGACCTGGCCCTGGCGCAGTACCTGGCCCTCCGGGCCCGGCGGCTGCTGGAGGAGGAGTCGCTCTACGGCCTGGCTGACGTGGCCCGGGAACTGGCCCTGGGGCTGGAGAAGTCCCGCTGGCTGGCCGATGCCCTCTACGACCGGAAAGGGTTCGAGCCGAAGCCCGGCGTCGTCTACGTGACCACCTGCCACTCGGCCAAGGGGCTGGAGTGGGACACCGTCTACGTGGGTGGCCTCACCCGGGCCCAGCTCCCCGGGTCCGTGACCGATTACACCCCGGCCGAGCTCTGGTTCCTGCACCCCGCACAGGCCAATCCGGAGGCCGCCGCGCTGGATCTGCTGGACCGCCTGACCGCCGCCGACGACACTGCGGGGGTCGCGGATCCCGTCGTCGCCGCCAAGCGGGAGCAGATCGGCGAGCGGCTGCGGCTCTTCTACGTGGCGATCACCCGCGCGAAGGTGAACCTGGTGCTCTCCTTCCACCGGGAGAACCAGTGGGGGAAGGTCGTCAGGCCGACCCCGGCGCTGGTGGCCCTGAACCAGTTTGTGACGAAGGCGAGGTGAGCTGCCCGTGCTTCAGCGCGAGGGAGCCGGCTCTTGCCCGGGCCTGCCGCAGGAGCGTCCCCTGAGCGCCCTGGCCCTGCGCCTCTTCACCGAGTGTCCCCTCCGCTTCCGGCGCCGCTATGTGGACGGCCTCTCCCTCGGCGGCGTGCCCGACGATCCGGCGGAAGCGCGCGCCCTGCGCCTGGGGGAGCAGTTTCACCTCATGGCCCGGCGCTACTTCACGGGCCTGGACCCCGGGACCCTCGGCGACCCCGCAGACCGGGCCGAGCTGACGGACTGGCTGGGCCGGCTGCAGCGGTACCTCCCGCTCAACCCCGGCCGGGCTTACTATCCCGAGCTCGAGCTGCGGCTGTGCGAGCCCGATCCGGCGCCAGGTGGGGTCCCGCTCAGGCTGGTGGCCAAGTTCGACCTGCTGGTGGTGGAGCCCGACGGCCGGGCGACGATCTACGACTGGAAGACCCTGCGCGTCATGCCGCCGCGGGAGCGGCTGGCTGCGGCCTTCCAGACGGTGGTCTACCGGTACGTGCTCTGCGCCGCAGGCGGCGCCTACACCCCCGGGGGCCGGTTCGACCCCGACCGGGTGGCGATGGTCTACTGGAACCCGCTCGGGGGCGGGAGGGAGGAGCGGCTCCCGTACAGCAGGGCGCAGTTTGCGGCCGACGACGAGCGCCTTCGGCGCCTCACCGCGGCGATCCGGACTGCGCCCCCCGACGGTTTCCTGCCCACCGGGGACGGGCGCATCTGCGCCCGCTGCGAGTACCGCCCGCTCTGCCACGGCCCGCTGGCGGAGTGGCCCGCGGACGAGGGCGCAGCGGCGGAGGCGACTGAGGACGACGACCCGCAGGAGGAGTGGGCCGACGGGCCGCCGGACCCCGCCGAGCCGGGCGGCGAATGGCCGCCGCTGCCCTGATCTGTGACCGCCGCCGTCACGAGACGGGGGAACCAGGCGTCTCAAGACACGGGAAACCAAATACTACCGTTGGAGGGAAGCGCCGTTGGAACGTGCAGGTGCGTTTCAGTTCAAGGGCCCGGTGACCCTGGTGGGTCCCGAGCTGCGGGTCGGTGACAAGGCCCCGGCCTTCACCGCGGTGGACAACAACCTCGCCACGGTGGACTCGTCGGCGTTCGCAGGGAAAGTGCGCATCATCTCCTCGGTGCCGTCGCTGGACACGGGCGTTTGCGATACGCAGACCCGGAAGTTCAACGAGGCGGCCGCCAGCCTCGGTTCGGACGCGGTGGTCTTGACCATCTCGTGCGACCTGCCCTTCGCGCAGAAGCGCTGGTGCGGGAATGCCGGCGTCGACCGGGTGATCACCCTGTCCGACTACCGCGACCACAGCTTCAGTAAGGCCTACGGCACGTACATCAAGGAGTGGGCCCTGTGCTCCCGGGCCGTCTTCGTGGTGGACAAGAACGACCGCATCGTCCACGTGGAGTACGTGCCCGCCGCCGGGCAGGAGCCCAACTACGAGGCCGCGCTGGAGGCGGCCAGGGCGGCGCTGTAACCGGCGCGCGAAAGGGCCGGCCCCCCGGAGGGGGGTCGGCCCTTATTTCTGTCTGCTTATCCGGCCTTCACGTCTGGCTCCACGTGCACCTGCACCGTGTGCACGCCGGCGAGGCGCGTCAGCGCGTGCTCCACCCGGTCGGCCACGGCGTGCGCCTCGACGACGCTCATGTGCTGCGGCACCAGTACGGTCACGTCCACCGCAACGCGGTTGCCCAGCAGGCGGGCCCGCAGGTCCTGCACGCCGCAGACGCCCTCGACGCCGCTGACGACGCCCTCCAGCGCGGCGATGCGCTCCTGGTCCGGGCCGCCGTCCATCAGCATGTGCGCCGCCTCGCGGCCCACCGACCAGGCCGTCCGGGCCACCAGCGCCGCCACCGCCAGGCCGGCCACCGGGTCGGCCCAGTACCACCCCAGGCCGCTGCCGGCCACGCCGGCGGCGGTGCCCAGGCTGATGAGCGCGTCCGACAGGTGGTCGTACGCCGCCGATTCCAGGGCGCTGCTGCCGCAGCGGCGGGCAAGCCGGAGGTTGTAGGCGTAGATGGCCAGCAGGACGGCTGCCGAGCCCACGGCCACCCAGAGCGACCAGCCCTCGGGCGCGGCCCGGTCCGTGCTCAGCAGCGAGAGGAACGCACTCCGTGCCACCTCCAGGCTGGCCAGCCCCATGATCGTGGCCACCACCAGGGAGGCCACGCCCTCGGCCCGCGCGTGGCCGTAGCGGTGCTCCTCGTCGGCCGGCCGCTGCGCGATGATGAGGCCCAGCAGCACGGCCACAGACCCCAGCACGTCCGTTGCGTTGTTCACCCCGTCCGCCGCGATCGCCTGCGAACCGGCCAGCCAGCCGACCGTGAGCTTGGCCGCCGTGAGCAGGCAGTAGACCCCGATGCTGAGCCAGGCACCCTTCCGGCCCGTTTCCGCCACCGCGCGCTCCCTCCGTCCCAGCACATGGCAGGGAGTTTCCCTTCGCGCCAAAAAGTTGCCGCCGGGAAAAACCCTTAAGACGACGCAAGACCTGCACCGCCTGGCGGCGGTACAGGTCGTTGCCTTTCACGTGACCATCGTATCATGCGTACGGCAACCATGGCAATAGCGCGGGCGGGAGAATGGGCCGAAAGGGCCACGGCGACCAGTGCTATCGGACTAGCGGTTGGCGGGCTCGTCGTCGGAGTCCTCGCACTCGCTCTCGAGCATGTGCTCCATCGCGCCGGTGGTGACGCACAGGATCCGCGCGGGCCCGCAGCCGCAGTTCTCCACCCGGTGCGGGATATAGCCGTTCCAGTGGAGCGAGTCGCCCTCCCGGAGGATCAGCTCCTCGTCGCCCTGGCGGTAGCGCACCGAGCCCTGCAGCACCAGGTGGCATTCCTCGCCCTCGTGGACGTGGTTGTCGCCCCCGGTGGAGGCGCCGGGCGCCAGTTCCATTAGCAGCATCTTCAGGTTCCGTCCGGGAGCCGAGAGCAGCTGAACGCTCAGCCCCTCGCTTCCCACCGAGTAACCCTGCCGCTCCTCGGCCCGCACCACATACGCCCGCTCCCCGTGGGAGATCAGCAGCAGGGCGACGGGCACGCCCAGAGCGGCGGAGATCCGGTCGAGGGCCTGGAGCGACGGCGAGGCCTTATCGTTTTCCAGCTGGCAGATGAAGCCCTTTGACAGGCCGCTGCGTTCCGAAAGCTCCTGGAGGGTGATGCCCTTTTGCGTGCGTGTCTGTCGAATGCGACTGCCCAGGGACATGCGTGCACCCCCTCAGTACGTCAGGCCAGGTGGGCGGCGGTCTGGGAGGAAGTATACCCCGGCACGTGCACCCCGGCGTCCAGCACCCGCTTCAGGGCCTGGCGGGCCCGGTGCAGGCGGGCCTTCAGGGCGCCGACCTCGATGCCCAGCATGTCGGCCACCTGGCTGTTCGAGAGATCTTCCAGGTCGCGCAGTTCGAGGAGCCGGCGCTGGCTCTCGGGCAGCTTGTCGAGCGCCGCCCGGACCACGTTTTCACGATACTGCTGCTCCAAGTACAGATCGGGATTGTCCGCCGGCTCGTTGTCCAGGATGGCCAGCGAGGCGGCCGGGGAGAACTCCAGGGTCGCTTCCAGCGACTCCGCCGCCGTGCGGCCCCGCTTCCGGCGGATGTCCAGGCAGGTGTTGGCCGCCAGCCTGTAGACCCACGTGCCGAAGCGGGAGCGCCCCTCGAACTTGGGCAGGGCCGCCATGAGTTTCACCAGGATCTCCTGCACGGCGTCCAGCGCGTCGTGGTGGTTGCCCAGCATGCGGTACGACAGCCGGTAGAGCCGGTCCTCGTAACGCCGCACGAGCTCCTCGAAGGCTTCCTTGTCCCCCTTCAGGTAGGCGGACACGAGCTCTTCGTCGGTGGGCACCGGAACCGGGTGCGGGCGCTGGTCAGGTTTGCGGGTAACCGGCACCTCAGAGAGTGCTGCGTTCGCTCCGGCCATCTGGAAATGCCTCCCCTCACGGCAACGCTATGTAAACCCTGTACGAGAGGTAAACAACGTTTGGTCTGGCTAAACTCTACCACATGTGTTTGCCGAAAGTCAACAGGGTTTGCCACGAGAAAACGAGATTTTTTAAGGCGGAAGTTACGTTAAATGCACCGGACCCAGATGGTCAACCCGTCGGGCGGGGCAGACTACCGGCGGGAGGTGTTGCCGATGAGCGAGCAGCCGCAGGGTTGCACCGGCGAGCGGTGCAAGGTTCCCGGCACGTACAGCTGCGAGTCGGGCCACAAGCAGTTCTACAACGAGGGTGACCCGTTCGGCCCGTGTCCCGAGACGGGGCGGGAGACCCGCTGGGTGCGGGTCACCTGAGGGGGGAGCCGGATGCAGCCTGATCCGCGCGTCACTCCCAGGGGCGACACCGTGTCCGACCGCCCCGTCCCGGACCGGCTCACCGCCCAGCGACTGGCCGGGGAGGTGGCGGCCGAGCTGGGCATCGACCTGGACGGCGACGCGGCCGCCGGCCTGGACCCTGGCCTTGTCCGCCGGTACGAGGCGGAGACGCACAGCCCCGACCGGCGGGCGGGCCACTGACCCACCCGCACGCGGCGGCCCCCGGAAGCGCACGGCTTCCGGGGGCCGCGGTCCCACTCCGGGGCGGTATGGGGGTCGGGGCACCGGGCGGCGGTGTGGTCCGGGGGAACCGCTAGAGCGTGAAGGTGCCTCCGTCGGCCTCGATCAGCTGGAGGATCTGCTCCTCTGCGCCGGTCTCAGCGTTGATGTAGACCAGGAAGATGTCTTCCCCCATTTTCCCCTGGAACTCGTACGTCAGGTGCTCGCCGGTACCCGCCAGGTCGGGGATGAGCGCCAGCTGGACCCGGCTCACCTCCAGGGAGGGGTTCAGACCCGCCCTGGCCTGATCAGCCGTGAGGCGTGGCGCAGGCAGCGTGCGCTGCCGGTGGTGGGTGAGATACTGCCGGGCGTCGAACCCCAGCACCTCGCCGTTGTCCAGGGCCACCTTCACCTTGGCCTGGTCGGGGTAGACGATCACGTCGCCCTGCCGCAGGGCGTAGGCCACAAAGGCGAGGCCGTCCTGCACCTGCGCGAAGGTGGGCACCATGTCGGGGTAGCCCACCCGCGCGAGGAACTCCTGCCCGATGGCCTTGGCCTGCTCCAGGTCCAGCGTGGGGCTGCCGAGCACGCGCTCGGTGAGCAGGCTCACCAGGTGGCCGCCCTGGCGGGTCATCTCCACGGTGGCCGTGTACGTCTGGCTGCTCGTGCCTGCCGGAGCCAGGCGGAAGGTGTAGGTTGGAAGGTTCCCTTCGACCTCCGCCACCTCGACCGTGCGGTAGCGCGCCAGGTCTGGCAGGAGGGCCCGCAGCCGCGCCTCGGCTTCCTCCCGGGTGACCGGCCCGCCGGTGAGGGCCGGGGGCGTCTGGCTGACGTGGTCCGAGAAGGGGCCGTCGTAGATGAAAACGGGCATCTGCTCGAATCCGGTGGCCATCTGCGCCCAGCCGCCGTCCAGAAGGGCAGCCACGGCCGGGCTCTGGGTCGCCTCCGGGTTGAAGACCGGGTTTTCGGGCATGTGCAGGAGGGCAGCGAGGCTGAACTGGGCCGGCCGGTGCCAGCGGAAGCCGCCCCGGTTGTACTGCGTCAGAATGGCGTTCAGCTGCTGGTAGAGGTTGGCGGACTCCCGGCGGAGCCGCTCCAGTTCGGCCCGCTCCGCCTCGGTCATGGACCGGCCGGCGGCCTCGTCCCGCAGCAGCGACAGCGAGAAGTCGCCCACCTGCTGCAGGAACTTGCCCGTGGCGGTGGAGACCTCGGCCGGAAGGGGCAGCGAGGAGAAGGCCGTGAAGGCCGCGGCCGCGTGCCGGTTCACGTCGGCCATGTAGCGCATGTTCTGCCGCTCGCTGCCCGTGGCGAGCCCCTTGGCCAGCATCGTCTGAATCTGTTCCACGTGATGGGCCATGTCGACGAAGCTGCGCTGCCGCTCCGCCTCGAGGGCGTTGGCGAGCAACCGGTTGTGCTCGTTCAGGTGGTAGGTCCAGGCCGTCCACACGGCCAGACCGAAGGTGCCCAGGAGGCTGACGGCCAGCCAGGTGACCACTCGACGCACGGCTGATCCCCTCACTTGGCGAAGACGTGGTTGCCGATCCGCTTCACGATGGGCCGCGACCAGATCCAGCCGCTGGAGGCCTTGGCCGGGTTCCAGAAGAACAGGGCGCCGCCGGTCGGGTCCCAGCCGTTCAGCGCGTCCTCCGCCGCGCGCACCGCACTGGCGGTGGGCGCCGCGTAGATCGTGCCGTTGGTCACGGACTCGAAGGCGTGGGCCTGGTAGACCACACCCGCCACCGTGTTGGGGAAGCGGGCGTCGCGCACCCGGTTGAGGACCACTGCGGCCACCGCCACCTGTCCCTCGTAGGGCTCGCCCCTGGCCTCGGCCGAGACCACCCGGGCCAGGAGGTCGCGTTCGGCGGCGCGGCTGCCGGCGGTGGCACCGGCGGTTGCGGCCGCGCGGGTCGACGGGGTGCCACCCCAGTAGCCCAGCGCCGCCCAGGTGTCGGGCCCGACGATGCCGTCCACGGCGAGCCCGTTCCGCTGCTGGAAGAGCCGGACGGCGGCGTAAGTCTGCCGCCCGAAGATGCAGTCCACCGCCCCGGTGTAGTACCCCCAGGCCTTCAGCCGCCGCTGAGCCACACAGACGTCTTCGCCGCGGCTCCCCCAGCGCAGGGTGGACCGCGTCTGGGCCCCCGCGTGCCACGGGAAGGTGAGGAAGAGAAGCAGGGTGAGCAGGGCGATCACAACGCCGCGCTGCTTCATCCTTCGCCGCCTCCTCTGTACGGTTCTCCCTCTGCCTTCCTAACGTGCCACCCGCGGGGCCGGAGTATGCCGCCCAAGGTATTGTCTGCCGGGGGAAGGGGCGGTATAGTAAAGGCAGCATCATACTGGCCGAGAGCCGCTAGGGGAGCCGTGAAAACGGCTGAGAACCGGGGTGTGCCCCGGGACCCTGTCACCTGATCCGGGTAATACCGGCGTAGGGAAGCGAGCCTCGCGGGCATCCCGTCCGCAGCTCGCTGGGCTGCGGTTTTTTCGTGCCACGAGATGTCGAGTCTGTTCCTAATGGAGGTGCCCGATATGTCTGATGCACGGGTCCGTCTGCGCCGTCTGGTGGAGAGCGCGGTCCTCATCGGGGCGGCGGTGGCGCTGTCGTTCGTGAAGGTGTGGGAGATGCCGCAGGGCGGCTCCGTCACCCTCGGCTCCATGGTGCCGATCATCCTCATCGCCCTGCGCTACGGCACGGGCTGGGGCGTGACCGCCGGCGCCGTGGCCGGTGTGCTGCAGTTCATCATCAAGCCCGAGTTCTACCATCCCATCCAGGTGCTCCTGGACTACCCGGTGGCCTTCGGCGCGCTGGGGCTGGCGGGGCTCGCCCGGGGGCACGCCCGGCTGGCGCAGGCCTGGCTCGGCTCCCTGGCCATCGGCGGCCGGTTCCTGGCGCACCTGGTCTCCGGCGTGGTCTTCTTCGCCGAGTATGCGCCGGCCGGCCAGAGCCCGTGGGTCTACTCCGCGATCTACAACGGCACGTACCTGTTGCCTGAGGCCGTGCTGACCGGCGCGCTGCTCATGGCGCTGCTGCCGGCGCTGGAGCGGGCCTTGCCCACCGGGGTGCACTCCACGCAGTAGCGCCCGCTCCCCACCGCCCTGCCCGTTCGTCATAAGGAGGAGGGGAGGTCGGAAGGGATGCGGGTACTGCGCAACCCGGCCGTGCTGGTGGGGCTGGCCATGGCAGTGCTGTTCGCGGTCGTGTGGCTGGTGGGCTACCTGGCCGGCTACTCGGGCGAACTGGAAACGTTCACGCCCTGATCCGGTTCCCGGCCCGCGGCGCGGCGGCGCAGCCACGGCACCCAGCGGGCGATGGTCCGCTCCGACTCCCGGCCCAGGCTGAGCGCCACCGCCTCGCCGTCCGGCCCCTGCCGCACCACGTCTTCCGGCCGGGGGTAGAAGGCGAAGACGGAACGGCCGGGCGCCGTGGGGTCCGGAAACACGCAGTATGGGTAGTAACCGTTCGGATCGAAGGTTTCGCCCCAGCCCTGGGTGTCGGGCGTGTCCGGCTCGTGGGCCAGGGCGTAACCCTCTCGCTGAAGTTGGACAGAGAGCTCGTGGGGGTCCACCGCGAAGGGCAGGTGGACCCACACCTGTCCCTGCTCCAGGGAAACCTGGTAGGTGTGCCCGTCCACATTGACGAGGCTGTGCGGCAAGGTTCATCCCGTCCTTTGCTGCGCGGCTTTCGCACGTAGCATGCCCCGCCCGGGGCGGCAGCGCACCGGGCGATGCGGAGAGAAGGGTGATCGGTGGAGAGTCAGGAGCCCGTCATCTACATGCCCGCCGAGGCCGGGACCGCGTTTGCACCCGACGGCCGCAAGCTTGTCTTCTTCTCGGTGCCCGAGCTGGACGTGATGATCAAGCAGGTGCTGGCCGCCAGCCCCGACCAGTACACCTACCGGTGGGGTTACCACCCCGGCGAGCGCCTGCACGTGCTGCTCTTCGGGTGGCCCACCGGCCACGGCGCCGGGCTGGCGATTCCCGAGGGCGCAGGCGATGCCGTCCTGAACTTCATGCTGGGCACCAGCGACGTCTACATCACCTCCCAGCCGCTGGGGGAGCGTCTGGAGGGCGACGCCTCTCCCGAGGGCATCGACCGGATCCGCTTCGGGTTTACGGTCTACCTGCCCAACGTCAAGTTCAAGCCGGAGGCTACCTGAGATGGCAGCGGGCTGGGCGGAGACCGTGTGGCGCGAGAGCCTGGGCCTGCGGCCGGGCGAGCGGGCACTGATCCTGGCGGAGCCTGCGCTGGCCGGTGCTGCGGCGGAGCTGGCCGAGGCGGCCGAATCCTGTGGGGCCGGCAGCGTGGCGCAGGTATCCCTGCCGCGCCCCCGGGGCGGGCTCCAGGTGGTGCCGCACGGGCTGGCCGGGGCCGTGGCGAGTGCGGACGCCCTGGTCTCCCTGCGGACGGGCCTCCACCTGGAGCACGAGGATGCGGCGATGCGGGCCGCACGCGCCGCCTTCCGGCTGGCGGGGCGCGGGCGCTGGGCGGTCCTGGCGCAGGTGGATGCCGAAACGCTGGCCGTCACCTTGGGCCAGGGGCTGGACGAGGTCGAACGGAAGGCCGCAGCCCTGGCCGACCGGATGCGGGGCGCCACCGGAATCCGTCTGACGGCGCCCGGCGGCACGGACCTGCGGCTTTCCTGGGAGGGGCGGCCGGTGTGCGCGGAAACCGGCCGGATCCGCAGTCCGGGGAGCATCGGCAACCTGCCCCCGGGCGAGGCCTACGTGGCGCCGCACGAGACCCGGTGCGACGGGCGGCTGGTCGTGGACGTGGCCCTGGGCGACATCCCGCTGGACCGGCCGGTGACGCTGACGTTCCAGCGCGGCCGGGTGGTGGAGGTGAGCGGCGGCAGCGCCGCGGCCGAACTCTGCCGCCGCCTGGGCGATGATGCCTGGGCGTGGACCATCGGGGAGTTTGGCCTGGGCGCCAACCCCCACGTCGTACCCTGCGGCCGCGTCGCCCTGGCGGAGAAGGCGCTGGGCACCGCACACGTGGCGCTGGGCGGCAACCGGGCGTTCGGCGGCCGCAACCCCGCCCCCACGCACTACGACTGCGTGATTGCCGCGCCCGAGGTCCGGTTCGTGGGCGCGTAAGGCCAGGGGCATGGTTGCAGTGCGCGTGGCGGCGTGCCGCTCGGATGCCTGGAATGCGGCCACGCGTCAAGCACGTGGGGGGAGTCTCCGTGCCTGATAAGGGGTCGTGGGTCGGGGCCGGTCTGTTCTTCCTGGCGGGCTCACACCTGGTGGCCGCAGCTGTGATCGCGCGCTCCTTGCTGCTGGCCGCACTGTGGAACGCGAGGACCAACTTCGACATGGCGATCGGGGAGAACCAAGTGCCGGCTTTCCTTTACGGCTTCGCCTGGGTCGCGTTCGGGCTCTCCGCCGTGGCCCTGCTGTGGCCCTGGCTCAGGAAGACCCTGGCCGAGTTGGCAAGGGCACTGAAGGCGCCTGAATGAAGAGGGCGGCCCGCCGGAGACAGGCGGGGCCGCCCTCATCATTGGTTCCGTGGGCCGCAGCCGGCTACGCCCGGCCGTCAGGGTTTCCCAGCTCCGGGTTGCCGGGATCGGGGCTGCCGGCGTCGGCCGCACCGAAGAGGCCCACGTGACCCAGCCCGAAGCTCGGGGTCGGGGCATCCTCCGCGGTGACCTCGGCGGTTTCCGGGCCCGGTATGTCCAGGACCGTTGGCAACTGGCCCAGGAGCTGGCCGGAGACCTGCAGCAGCCCGTGGATGGCCGGCAGCACGTTTTCCAGCGCCGGCTCGATGATCGCCGTCCACGTCGCGACCAGAGGGTCGGGCACGTGATGCTCGTAGGGTTGCCAGGCCACTGGGGCGTACCAGGGCTCCGGTGTCATGGGGAACGGGCCGGCCGCCCAGCCGGGGGGCGGGGCGCCCCAGCCCGTCAGGGGCTTGCCGGCGTATGTCGTCCACGGCCGCGGGCCGGGCGATGGGTACGGATAAGGCATGGGCGTCACACCTTCCTGAGGGGTCTCTCCCATACTATGGGCCGCCTCGGCTGAAGGGTGTAGGGCGTCGGCCGTACCCGTTGACCTGTTGACACGCACTAACAGTATGGAGACGCACGGGCTTTGTGCCCGACCAGTATGAGAGAGGGGTGACGAGAGTGGCGAAGAGCGTATGGGTGGTGGATCCCTCGCACAGCCTGGTGGAGTTCACGGTCCGGCACCTGATGATCGCAAGGGTGAAGGGGCGCTTCACCCAGTTCGAGGGCCGCATCGAGGCCGACCCCGAGAACATCCCCGAGGCGACGATCGAGGGCACCGTCACCGCGGCGTCCATCAACACGGCCGATGAGGCGCGGGACAACCACCTGCGGTCGGCCGACTTCTTCGATGTGGAGCACTACCCCAACCTCACTTTCCGCAGCACCCGCATCGAGCGCCACGGCGACGGCTACAAGATGACCGGGGATATGACCATCCGGGGTGTCACCCGGCCCGTCACCTTTGACCTGGAGTACCTGGGCACGGCCAAGGATCCCTGGGGCAACGAGAAGATCGGCTTCGCGGCGACCGCCAAGATCAACCGGAAGGACTTCGGCCTCACCTGGAACGCAGTGCTGGAGACCGGTGGCGTGTTGGTGGGCGACGAGGTCAGGATCGAGCTGCAGATTGAGGCAGCCAAGCAGGCCTGATCGCAGAGGCGTGTTCCTGGACATAATAGAGAAAAGCGTGACCCGGCGTGAAGACTCGCCGGGCCACGCTTTTCTCTGCATCCGTCCCGCTTACCCGCCAGGCGAGGCCGCCCGCGCAGAGAACGGCACCGTCGCCCTGACGTTCCGGGACGGCCCGTCTTCGCGGCGAAGCGGATTACACGTTGAACCGGAAGGTCACCACGTCGCCGTCCTGCATCACGTAGTCCTTGCCTTCCAGCCGCACCTTGCCCGCCTCACGGGCGGCGGCCATGGAGCCCGCGGCGACCAGGTCGTCGTAGGCCACCACCTCGGCGCGGATGAAGCCCCGCTCCATGTCGGAGTGGATCTGGCCCGCCGCCTGCGGAGCCTTGGTCCCCTTGCGGATGGTCCAGGCCCGCGCCTCCATCTCGCCGGCCGTGAGGAAGGAGATCAGGTTGAGCAGGCTATAGCCGTGCTTGATCACCCGGTCGAGGCCCGATTCGGCGAGGCCCAGCTCGGCGAGGAAGGCCGCCCGCTCCTCCTCCGAGAGCTCCGCCAGTTCAGCCTCGATCCGGGCCGACACGGGGACCACCTCGCTGCCTTCGGCGTCGGCCAGCTCCTTCACCCTGGCCACGGCGGGCAGGGCGAACGGGTCGGCCACAAGCTCCTCGGCGACGTTGGCGATGTACATCACCGGCTTGGCGGTGATGAGGTGCAGCTCCCGGAGCACCTTGGCCTCGTCCTCGTTCTGCAGGGCCACGCTCCGGGCGGGCCGGCCGGCCTCCAGGGCCTCCTTCAGCCGGACCAGGAGACCGTACTCCACCTGCGCCTCCTTCACGCCTGCCTTCGCCGCCTTGGCTGCCTTGTCAAACCGCTTCTCCACGGTCTCCAGGTCGGCGAGCGCCAGCTCGAGGTTGATGATCTCGATGTCCGAGATGGGGTCCACCTTGCCGCTGACGTGGGTGATATTGGGATCTTCGAAGCAACGCACCACGTGGGCGATGGCGTCGACCTCTCGGATGTGGTGCAGGAACTTGTTCCCCAACCCTTCGCCTCGGGAGGCGCCCTTCACGAGACCGGCGATGTCGATGAACTTGATGGTGGTGGGCACGATGCGCCCCGAGTTGAACATCTTCGCCAGGACGGCCAACCGGGCGTCGGGTACGTCTACCACGCCCACATTGGGCTCGATGGTGCAAAACGGGTAGTTGGCCGCCTCGGCGCCGGCGCGGGTGATGGCGTTAAAGAGGGTCGATTTGCCCACGTTGGGCAGGCCCACGATGCCGATGGCGAGTCCCATGGAAAGTCCCCCTCTCTTAGACACCCTAACGATTATACTGGATCATTCCCAGGGGCTGCAATTGCGGTAGAAGGGGAATGTACACCGCGTGTCGTACTCTCCGGCACTGGCGTCTGCACCAGGAGGTGATCCGCGCGTGGCGGACCTGGAGTTCCTGCGGAGTCTTTCGCTCTTCAGCGGGCTGAGCGATGAGGAACTGGCCCGCGTCGCAGCTATCGCGCGGGAGCGCCACTACCGGAAGGGCGCCTTCCTGTTCCACGAGGGCGATCCCGGCGAGGCGGTCTACTTCATCAAGCAAGGCCGGGTCAAGGTTTCCCGGGTGTCCGTGAGCGGCCAGGAGCAGGTGCTGCGTGTCTGGGGGCCCGGACACGAAATCGGGCTGGTGGTGCTGGCCGACAAGGCGCCGTATCCCGCCACCGCCCAGGCCACCGAAGACTCGGTGCTGATCGCCTTCCGGGTGGACGACCTCTGGGCCCTGATGCCCGAGAGCCGCACGCTGGCGGCCAACGCCTTCTGCGCGGTGGGCCAGCGGCTCAGGCTGGCCCAGGATACCGCCCACGACCTGGCGGTGCACTCCACCCACGGCCGGCTGGCGAGCCTCCTCCTGCGCCTGTCCGAGGAGCAGGGGAGCAAGACCTTCACCCTCGGTCTCACCCACCAGGAGATCGCCGGCATGATCGGTACCAGCCGCGAGACGGTCACCCGCGCGCTGGCCGACTTCCGGCGTACTCGCTGCATCGCGGTCCAGAACGAAACGGTGACCATCCTCGACGAGCGCAGGCTCCGGGAGTGGATGGGCGACCCGTCCGTGTGACCGATATCACCGGCGACCGGTGCGCAGACGCACGGCTCAGGCCCGCCGCGGCGGGTAGACTAAAGGAAACCGCTGCGAGGAGGGTGACGGGCATGCAGGTGAGCCTGATCCACCGGGACCGGCCGGCCCCCGGGCAGGTTTCCACGCAGATCATTCATAGCTGTCAGGACATGCGGGTGATCCTGCTCGCACTCAGTCCCGGCAGCGGGCTGCCCCCGGCGAACAGCTCCTCCACGGTGAGCCTCCAGGTGGTGAACGGCCGCTGCGAACTCCTCTCGGGCTGCGAGTGGGCCCCTGCCGAGGCGGGAACGATCTGGTTCTACCCGCCGGGGGAGCCCTACGGCGTTCGGGCGACCGACGCGCCGGCCCTGGTGCTGGCCACCTTCGCACCCCGGCCGTGACGGGCTGACCTGGTGGTCCCGCGCAGGCTGCGGTTGGCAGCGAGCCCGAACTGCGTTACCATACGAATGTAACCCCATGAAGCTTGACGAGAAGGAGCGAGACACCTTGGCGAATGGAAATGGCCGAATGACCACCATTCTGGCTGTCGCGGCAGCGGTGGTGGTGGCCGGTGTGGGCGGGTACTTCCTCGGCACCCGCACCGGCGGGCCTGCAGACGGGGCAGACATCGTGGCCACGGTGAACGGGGAGCAGATCACCCGGGCCGAGTTGTACGAGGAACTGGTGGAGGGGCACGGGTCCAGGACGCTGGACAACATGATCACCATGCGCCTGGTGAACCAGGAGGCGGCGAAGGCGGGCGTGCAGGTCACCGCCGCCGAGGTTCAGGAGGAGCTGGACTCCATCAAGGAGTCCCTCGGCGGCGAGACGATGTACCAGTACTACCTGCAGTCGTACTTCGGCATGACGGAGGGCCAGTTCGAGGACTACCTGCGGATGCAGATGACGGCCACCCGCATTCTGGAGAAGCAGGTGGAGCCCGACGACGCCACGCTGCGGCAACACTTCGATGAGATGCAGGCCTCCGAGGAGAGCCGCCAGATCATCGCCCGCCACATCCTCGTGGGAACCGAGGAAGAGGCGAAGGCGATCAAGGCCCAGCTGGACGCCGGTGCGGACTTCGCCACCCTGGCCAAGGAGAAGTCCACCGACACGGCGACCGCTGCGAAAGGCGGCGACCTCGGCCTCTTCGGCAAGGGAACCATGGTCGAGGAGTTCGAAAAGGTGGCCTTCGCCCTGAAGGACGGCGAGATCTCCGACCCCGTCAAGACCAGCTACGGCTGGCACATCATCCAGGTGAACATCCCCGAGTTCGAACGCGACAAGGACAAGATCAAGGAGCAGTACGTGAACGAGCAGGTGAGCCAGCGGCTGTCGTCGTGGCTGACCGAGTTGAAGAACCAGGCGCAGATCACCAACACGCTCGGGTAGTGGCGTTTCCATCGGGCCAGGGGGCATCCTCTGGCCCGTCTTGACATGGAACGAAAGGAGAATCTGGTCAGGAGGGTGCATTCGGATGCCGTTGGATCTGAGCAGGAGCAAGGCCTTGTTCGAGGCCTCGCAGCGGGTGATTCCCGGCGGCGTGAACAGCCCGGTGCGCGCGTTCCGCGCCGTGGGCGGCACGCCCCCCTTCATCGCGCGGGGCTCGGGCTGCCTCCTCTACGACGTGGACGGCAACGCCTACATTGACTATTGTCTCTCCTGGGGGCCGCTGATCCTGGGCCACGCACACCCCGAGGTGGTGGCGGCGCTGCAGGAGGCCGCGACCCGAGGCACCTCCTTCGGCGCACCCACCGAGCTGGAGCTGCGCATGGCGGAGAAGGTGATCGAGTGCCTGCCGTCGGTGGAAGTGGTGCGCATGGTGAACTCGGGCACCGAGGCCACCATGTCGGCCATCCGCCTGGCGCGGGCGTACACCGGCCGTACGAAGGTGATCAAGTTCATCGGCTGCTACCACGGGCACCACGATGCGATGCTGGTGCGGGCCGGCTCGGGCGCGACCGACCTGGGCGTGCCCGACTCGCCGGGGGTGCCGGCGGCCGCGGCGGCGGAGACGATCAGCGTACACTATAATGACCTCGCCGGCGTGGAGGCGGTCTTCCGGCAGTTCGGCGAGCAGATCGCGGCGGTGATCGTGGAGCCCGTGGCCGCCAACATGGGGCTCGTGCTGCCGGAGCCCGGCTTCCTGGAAGGGCTGCGCCGCATCACCCGGGAGTACGGCGCCCTGCTCATCTTCGACGAGGTGCTCACGGGCTGGCGTGTGGCCTACGGCGGTGCGCAGGCCTACTACGGCGTCGACCCCGACCTCACCACCCTCGGCAAGGTGATCGGCGGCGGACTGCCGGTCGGCGCGTACGGCGGCAAGCGGGAGATCATGGCCCTGGTGGCCCCGTCCGGCCCCGTTTACCAGGCGGGCACCCTCTCGGGCAACCCCCTGGCCATGACGGCGGGCCTGACCACCCTGGAGGTGCTGGGCCGCCCCGGCAACTTCGAGCGGGTGGTAGCCCTCACGGAGCGGCTGGTCAGGGGCCTGAACCAGGTGCTGGAGGAGCTGGAGCTGCCCTACCGCGCCCGGTCCGTGGGCACCCTCTTCGGCCTCTTCTTCACCCCCGAGCGGGTGGTGGACTACGCGACGGCCCTCACCGCCGACACCCGCCTGTTCAGCCGGTACCACCACGCCATGCTGAAGCGGGGCATCTACCTCGCCCCCTCGCAGTTCGAGGCGGGCTTCATGAGCCTCGCCCACACCGAGGCGGAAATCGACGCGACCGTGGCCGCGGCCGCGGAGGCCCTGCGGGAGGTGCGCGGTTAGCCGCGGCGGGCGTTCACGCAACAGGAGGGAGGCGGTGACGGTGCAGCGCGCGGCGCGCTGGCGCTTGCTTCTGATCGTGGGCATCCTGGCGCCTGCCGCGATGGGCGCCGTGGGGCTGTTGCTGGGCAGGCTGGCCACCGGGCGATTTCCCGACCTCCTGCACCTGCCCTCCGGGCGTGCAACGCTGGCCGGTCTGGCGGCGGCCGGCCTCTCTCTGGGCGTGGTGAGCCTCGCGGCCCGCCTCAGCGACCGGCTGGAGGAGGCCCTCCGGCGCACCGGCACCCGGGCCGGCGAGGAGGCGCTGCGGCTTGCCGGCTACCCGGTGATGCTGACGCTGGTGACCACCTCCGCCCTGGGCGAGGAGATGCTTTTCCGCGGCGGCCTCCAGCCGCTGGTGGGGCTTCTGCCCGCGGCCTTCCTGTTCGGGTTCAGCCACGGCGGCTGGCAGCGGGAGAACTGGGCCTACGTGGCGGTGGCCACGCTCTCAGGCACGATCTTCGGCAGCGCTTACATTCTGACGGGTGACCTGTGGGCGCCCGTCATCGGACATGCCATCCACAACTGTCTCTCCACCCTGCTGCTGGGACGGCGGGTGGAGGTTTCGTGGCGGGGCCGCCTGCCGGTGATCCGGCTGGTTCCGGAGGAGCCGGAGGTCGAGGACCGGCCCCGCGAAAAGGAGGTGCCTGCGGCGATGTTTCCCAGCCCCTACCCGCCCCGGCCCACGGCCCGAGAACTGGGCCTGGTCACCGGCCGCCTCGAGCCCGGGCCCAACAACGACATCTGCGACGTCCCGGGCGTGCGGGTGGGTCACGCCACCCGGGTGGAAGGCGAAGGCCCGCTGGTGCCCGGGCAGGGCCCGATCCGCACCGGGGTGACGGCGATCCTGCCCCACGGGGGCAACCTGTTCCAGCAGAAGGTGCCTGCAGGGGTCTTCGTGCTCAATGGCTTCGGCAAGGCCGTGGGGCTCGCCCAGGTGGCCGAACTCGGCACGCTGGAGACGCCGATCCTGCTCACCAACACGCTCTCCGTCTTCCAGGCGGCGAACGAACTGGTGAGCTACATGCTGGAGCAGAACCCGGAGATCGGCATCACCACCAGCACCGTCAACCCGTTGGTCGGGGAGTGCAACGACGGCTTCCTGAACGATGTTCAGGGGCGGCACGTGACGGCGGCGATGGTGCGGGCCGCCATCGAAGGCGCATCGGGGGGTCCGGTGCAGCAGGGCGCCGTGGGCGCCGGCACCGGCATGGTCTGCTTTGGGTTCAAGGGCGGCATCGGCTCGGCTTCCCGGCGGGTGGACCGGTACGTGCTCGGCACCCTGGTGGCGGCCAACTTCGGCCGTCGCCCCGACCTGCTCGTCCACGGGGTGCCCGTGGGCCAGTGGCTGGAAGAGGAGGAGCGGGCCAGACGGGAGCAGGAGGAGGATGCGGGGCAGCGAGGCGAGCGGCCGGCGGATGAGGCGGCGCCGGAGGCACCGGTCGGCGAGCCGCTTCCGGGTGCGCTGCGGCCCGACGAGCCCGTCGGTGAGTCGCCGGCCGGCAGCGCTCAGGTGGATGAGTCCGCCGTCGCGCCGCCTGCGGGAGAAGCGGAGCCTGACCAGGCGGCCCCTGAACCCCCACCGGAAGAGGAAGCCCGGTCCGGCCAATCCGAGCCCCCCGAGCCGCCGCCGGGGTCGGTGATGGTCATCATCGCCACCAATGCCCCGGTGGACGCCCGCCAGCTCACCCGGCTGGCGAAGCGCGGCGCCATGGGCCTCGCCCGGGTCGGGTCCAGCGCGGCCAACGGCAGCGGCGACTTCGTGCTGGCCTTCTCCACGGCGAACCGGGTCTCCCACCGGTCTGACTACCCGCTGCGGGCGACTACCCTGCTGCGGGACGATTCCCCCGTGATGAACGACCTGTTCCGGGCCGCCGTGGAGTCGGTGGAGGAAGCGGTGCTGAACGCCCTCTTCACGGCGCAGACCGTGGTCGGACGCGACGGCCACGTGGCGCCGGCGCTGCCCGTCGAGAAGGTGCTGGCCTGGGTCCGCTCGCCGCGGCCGTGATAGTATCAAAAATCTATTGCGACTTGAACGAACCTTCTTGTGATCGTTTTCGTATATGAGGTTGGGGAACGCAGACCCTGCAGGCGACGATGTTCAACACCGTCGAATTCCGTTGCCGCACGTGGCTTGCAACGCACGCAGCCTGTGGCTTCCACCCAGAACAGAAGGGGATGGAGAACACAGAATGGTTGATGCGTTGGCCCGCCTCATGGAGGAGGGCAGGTTCACGCGGTGCATCGACACGGCGGATCAGATGCTTCGGCAGGGCGGCTGGTCACCCGTGCAGATGGCCGCCATCCACCTGATCAGCTGCCGCTGCCGGCTGCAGCTGCAGGACGTTCAAGGGGCCGTCGAGGCGGGGCAGGCCGCCGTCAGGCTGGCGCAGCAGGAGGGACAGTACGACCTGCTGGGCCGGGCGCTCCTCAACCTCGGTACCGCCCATGCGGCGCTGCAGCAGTATGACCAGGCGCTGCGCTGCTTCTTCGACTACTTCACGCACATGCCCCACTACCAGGAGGCGCGCCGGCTGGAAGGTGCGGTGTGGAAGCACCTGGGGGTGACGTACCAGCGCCGGCTGGAGCCCGAGAAGGCCGCCTACGCCCTGGAGGAGGCACAGCGGTGGTTTGCGGTCCGCCAGATCGACCACGGCGCCTTCACCAGCAGGCACGACCTCATCAACGTCTACCTGTACATGTCCGCGGCCGACCGGAGCAAGCTCGTCGCTGTGCGCCGCCTGCTTTTCCGCCAGCAGGAAATTGCGCGCCGGTACCCCACGGAGCCGTACTACACCGGCACGTACTTGCTGGACGTCTCCGCCTGGCTGCTCCGCTCGGGGCGGCCGGTGCTGGCGGCTGTGGCCGCATCGGAGGCCCTGGCGGTCTGGCCGGACGACCCGGTGCACGCCTTCCACTGCCACCTGGTCCTCCACCACTGCGCCCTGGCTCGGGAGAGCCCCCGACTTGCGCTGGGGCACGTGCTGGCGGCGTGCAGCGCGGCGGTGGCCGCCGCCGACCCGCAACTGGAGCGCCTCGCCACCGAGATCCTGGGCGACCTGGTGGAGCGGGAAGGGGTGGCGATCCTGCGGGAACTGGGCCGGTCGCCGGTGGACTCGGTGCTGGCGGAGAAGGTAACGCTGCCGCCTCCTCTACGCCGCAACCTGCAGTAGTGCGGTGCGGAAGCCCCCGGGCCGGGGGCTGTTTGCTTTTCCTCCCGGAGTGGGCAGACTACTGCCAAATTCGGGAGCGGAGGGCAGTCAGACCGTGACGGACGGATTACAGCAGGCGGTAAGCGCGGCGTTTCGGGCGCTGGAAGAGGCCGAGCCGCTCAGCGGTGCGCAGGTGAGGGCACAACTCTGCCTGAGCCATCTCGCCGCTGCGGCGGGAAGGCGCGTGGAGGCGCTCG
Organism: Symbiobacterium sp.; assembly: GCF_040797425.1. Taxonomy (NCBI): domain Bacteria; kingdom Bacillati; phylum Bacillota; class Clostridia; order Eubacteriales; family Symbiobacteriaceae; genus Symbiobacterium; species Symbiobacterium sp. The sequence goes on from NZ_JBFNEH010000009.1 coordinate 23,646, forward strand.
CCTTTGCGCTGGCGGCCCGCACCACGGCCAGGGAGGCCGCACTCCCCGAGCTTGAGCGGAGCGCCACCGCCCTGCTCGCGGCATGCGTGGACGCCGGAGGCTGGAATGCGCTGAGCGAACTGGCCGGCGCCCTCAGGGAGCAGGGGGTCGATGTGTACGACTACCTCGATCCGGCGGAGGTCCTCCGCCTGGCCGAGGAATGACGCAGAGCCCGGCGGAAGGCCGGGCTCGATCGTGGAAGATGGCAGGGGATCGGCCGCGCACCGGAGAAACCTCTGGAAGTTTGGCCCGCCGGAGGGTGTGAAGAAAAAGGAGGTGCCGGGCGTGATTCTGGGCACCGGTGTCGACATCGTGGAGGTGGCGCGCCTCCGCCGCGCCCTCGACCGCCACGGCGACCGCCTGCTCTACCGCCTCTTCACCGAGGCGGAGATCGCGTACTGCAACGCCAGCCCACCCCACCGGGCGGCGCGCCTTGCCGCGCGGTTCGCTGCGAAGGAAGCGGCCCTGAAGGCCCTCGGACTCGGCCTCAGGCAGGTGCGCTGGACCGACGTGGAGGTTCGGCGCGACGCCGCAGGACGCCCCTCGCTTCACCTGGCCGGCCGCCTGGCGGCCCTGGCGGCAGAGAAGGGCGCAACTCGGTTCCATCTTTCGCTGTCTCATACGCAGGAGTACGCTGTGGCACAGGTGGTGGTGGAAGCGTGAAGGTCGTTTCGGCAGAGCAGATGCGGTCGATCGAGGCCCGCCTTTTCGCCGAGTACGGATTCTCCTCGGCTGTCCTGATGGAGCTGGCCGGCCGCCAGGTGGCAGTGGTGGCCAGGCGCATGATGGAGGGGCGCACAGGGCCCATCGTCGCGGTCTGCGGCAAGGGCAACAATGGCGGCGACGGGCTGGTGGCCGCGCGCTGGCTGCGCCACTGGGGTTACCAGGTGTCCGCCGTCGTCTGGGCGTCGTTCGATGACCTTCCTGCCGACGCGGCCCAAGCCCTCCACGCCGCGCGCATGGCCGGCGTCTCCATTCTCATGCCGGCCCAGGCCGCCGAGGCGCTGCAGAACGCCGCCCTCATCATTGACGCGGTCCTGGGCACCGGCTTCGTCGGTTCGGCGCGAGGCCAGGCGGCCGAGGCCATCAAGCTGATCAACGCGGCCCGGCGGCCGGTGCTGGCCGTTGACATGCCGTCGGGCGTGGGCACTAACACCGGGCAGGTGGACGGTCCCGCCGTCCGGGCGGACGTCACCGTCACCTTCGGCCTGCCCAAGCTGGGGCTGTTCCACTTCCCCGGGGCCGACCTGGCCGGCCGGGTGGTGGTGGTGGACATTGGGCTGGACGAGAAGGCCATCGAGGCGGAAGACATCCAGGTGGAGCTCACACGGGCGGAGAGCGTGCGCGCCTGGCTGCCCGTGTACAGCCGCAACGCCCACAAGGGGACCCGCGGCCGGGTGTTCGTGGCGGCCGGCTCCCGGGGGATGACCGGCGCCGGCGCCCTGGCCGGGGAGGCCGCCCTGCGGGTGGGTGCGGGCCTGGTGACCGTCGCGGCGCCGGAGTCCTCGCAGCCGGTCATCGCCGCGCTCCGGCCGGAGTTCATGACCCTCGCGCTTCCCGAGTCGGCGGCGGGCGGCTTCCGCACCGACGCGGCGGAGCTGTTCCTGCAGCGGGCCGCCAGGGCCGACGCGCTGGCAGTGGGGCCCGGCCTCGGCACGGATCCCGAGGCGCAGATGTTCACCCGGGCGGTGGTGGCCGGGGCGACGGCGCCGCTGGTGCTGGATGCCGATGCCATCAAGGCCTTCGCCGGTCGGCCCGAGTTGCTGGCCGACTGCCCGATGCCGCTGGTGATCACGCCGCACCCCGGGGAGATGGCCCACCTGCTGGGCCTGCCGGTGGAGGCCGTCCAGTCCGACCGGTTCAGCGCGGTGCGCAGGGCGGCGCAGGTGACGAAGGCGGTCGTCGTGCTGAAGGGGGCCTACACCCTGATCGCCGAGCCGGAGGGCGGGCTTTATATCAACCCCACGGGGAACCGGGCGCTGGGCACCGGCGGCTCCGGCGACGTGCTGACGGGCGTGATTGCCGGGCTGCTGGCCCAGGGGCTGGGAGCGCCCGAAGCCGCCGCGGCAGGCGCCTTCCTGCACGGACTGGCCGGTGACCGGCTCGCGCAGCGGATGGGCGAGGACGGCGTGCTGGCCGGCGAGATCGCCGCCGAGCTGCCGGCCGCCCAGCGGGACCTGCGCAGCGGGCTGCCCGACGTGATCGAGGAGTTGCAGGGGTAGCCTGGGAATGGGAGGAGCTTCGATGGATCTGGACCGAATGCGTCCGACGTGGGCGGAAATCAACCTGGAAGCCATCAAGGCCAACGTTGCTGCACTGAAGAAGTTCTCGCGTGCTCCTCACCTGATGGCGGTGGTGAAGGCCAACGGCTACGGCCACGGGGCGGTGCCCGTGGCGGCCGCGGCGATCGAGGCGGGGGCAGACTGGCTGGGCGTCGCTTCGGTGGAGGAGGCTGTGACCCTGCGCCGCAGCGGGATCACGGCGCCGATCCTGGTGCTGGGCTACGTGGCGCCCGGCCAGGCCGAAAGCGTGATCAGGGAAGGAATCCGGGTGGCGCTCTTCGACCCGGAGCTGGGCACGGCCCTGAACGAGGCGGGCCGGCGCCTGGGCCGGAAGGCGCGCGTCCATCTGAAGGTCGACACCGGCATGGGCCGCATCGGGCTCCAACCGGGCGAGGTGGGCGCCGTGGGCCGCCATCTGGCCGCCCTGCCCCACGTGGAGGTGGAGGGCGTCTTCACCCACCTGGCGGCGGCGGATGAGCCCGACAACCCCTACACGGGATACCAGCTGATGCGGTTCGAGCAGGCGCTGGGCGAACTGGCGGCGGCGGGGGTGCGGCCCCCCATCCGCCACGCGGCCAACAGCGCCGCGCTGATGCTGCATCCCGAGGCGCACTACGACATGGTGCGCACCGGCATCGCCATGCTCGGCCTGCCGCCAGACCCGAACGTGCCGTGGCCGGTGCCGCTTCAGCCGGCCCTCACCTGGAAGACCCGGGTGGGTCTGGTGAAGTGGGTGGAGGCCGGGCAGGCCATCTCCTACGGCTGCACGTACGTCGCGCAGAGCCGGGAGCGGATCGTGACGCTGCCGGTGGGATACGCCGACGGCTACACCCGCCGGCTCTCCAACCGGGCGGAGGTGCTGATCCACGGGCGGCGCTGCCCGGTGGTGGGCCGGGTGACCATGGATCAGATGATGGTGCGGGTTCCGGACGACCTCGAGGTGCACGTGGGTGACGAGGTGGTGCTGATCGGCCGCCAGGGGAGCGAGGAGATCACCGCCACCGACCTCGCGCGGCTCAGCGGCACGGTGAACTACGAAATCGTCTGCGCCATCTCGCCCCGCGTCGCGCGCCTGTACCTGCCGGACGGCCAATAGGCCCGGGGTTTTGACCATTCACCGCAGCGGTGTATAGACTAAGGAAGAAGGACGTTCCGGAAGGGGGTGTGCCGAGGCTGTCGTGCGGTGCGCCGCGAAGCCCGGGCCGATCCCGGGTGCAGCAGCGCCGGCAGGCGGCGCCGGGGCTGGAGCGTCCTTGTCCACGACTCTGAGCCAATCTATGGGGAAGAAAGGAAGAAACGGGACATGCGGGAGCAGATGCGGCGGGAGGAAGAGCCGGTCCGCGCGGTGATCGGCGGTTTGCCCTGAGCGGTCCCGGGCCTATGAGCAAACCACTTCAAATCCGCCGGGGCGACGTCTTCTATGCGGACCTGAGCCCGGTCATCGGCTCGGAGCAGGGAGGCGTTCGACCCGTTCTGATCCTTCAGAATGATGTCGGCAACAAATACAGCCCGACCGTGATCGTCTCTGCGATCACCAGTCAGGTCGAGAAGGCCAAGCTGCCGATTCATGTCGAGTTGAACGGGGAACTGTATGGCCTGGAGCGGGATTCTGTGATCCTGCTCGAGCAGGTGCGCACCATCGACAAGCGGCGCCTGCGCGAGCGGGTGACGCACCTGGGCGGCGACATCATGCGCCAGGTGGACGAGGCCTTGATGATCAGCCTGGGTCTTAAGGATTTTTGAGGCAGTGGCCTGGGCATCCCGCGACAAACCCGGGAGTCCAAAGAATGGACCCCGGGTTTTTCACGTGAACATCGGTTTCGGATCAGCCGAGAATAAGGAAGGTGGTCAACGCGATGCAGCCGCTCATCGGCATCACCGCAAGCAGCCTCGGCCACGAGGAGCCGGGCCGCGACTGGCTCTATGCGCCCCACGACTACTTCCGCGCCGTCCGCCGGGCCGGTGGCATTCCGGTGCTGCTGCCCCTGGTGGAAAGCGACGAGGAGGCCGCCCGGGTGTTGGACAGGCTTGACGGCCTGCTCCTTTCGGGCGGTTGCGACCCCGACCCCTTGCTGTACGGCGAGCTGCCCCATCCCGCCCTCGGCGCCGTCGATCCCGCGCGTGACACGGCCGAACTGGCCTACGCCCGCGTCGCCCTCGCCCGCGACATGGCCACGCTGGGCATCTGCCGGGGCCTCCAGGTGCTGGCGGTGGCCTTCGGCGGGGCGCTCTGGCAGGACGTGCCTTCGCAGGTGCCCGGTGCCCTGAAGCACCGGCAGGACGCGCCCAAGGACCATCCATCCCACCCCGTGACCATTCACCCCGGCACGCGCCTCCACGCCTTGCTGGGCCCGGAGCGGCGGGTGAACAGCCGCCACCACCAGGCCGTGAAGCGGGTGCCGGACGGCTGGGTGGCGAGCGCCACTGCCCCCGACGGCGTTATCGAGGCGATGGAGCATCCGGAGAGGCGCTTCGCCCTCGGCGTGCAGTGGCACCCCGAGAACTTCCAGGGGCAGCCGTACAACTTCGACGGGCTGTTCGAGGCGTTTGTGGCGGCGGCCGGGGAGCGCAGGTAACGGCGGGGCGGGCGGCCGCGGCGCCGACCGACGCCGGCCTGGGCGAACCCTAACGGCTGGAGTGCCGAGTATGAAGCGTTGCTGCCGCACCCAGACCCAGTATCTGGTCGTCATAACGCGGCAGTCCTGGCGGCAACATAATAACCGCCAGGAGGTGAGAAACGCAGATGGCCAACACGAACAGCAACGACGTGCTGGTTTCCTCGGCCCGCAACGCCCTCGAGCAGCTGAAGTTCGAGACGGCGGCCGAGCTGGGCATCCCCAACTACAACCAGCAGTACAAGGGTGACCTGCCCAGCCGGGTGAACGGCTCCGTCGGTGGGTACATGGTGAAGAAGATGATCGCCCTGGCCGAGCAGCAGCTGAACGGCGGCACCACGCGGTAACGCAGTCACGACTCCGGCCAGCTGACTGGCTCCTCCGGTACGGCAGGAAGGGGACTCCTCCCCTTCCTGCTTTTCTTGACGTTCTATCCGCCTATTGGTAAACTCATTTCGCCTGCGGCGTCCAGCTGGCCCGCCCGCTCAGCGATCTCCTCCCGGGTGATGACCCCCTTCGCCACCAGGAGATCGATGAGGGCGACGAGAGCCAGGGTCGACCGGTAGTCGACCTCCTTCAGGTCGGCCAGCATGGCGTACAGGTGGATGGTATCGCGGGCCTTCATCGCGGTCACCTCCAGCGCATTCCGCCTGGAAGTATCGACCAGCCCCGGGCAGACTAAACGCCGGGCCGGCCTGAGCCGCGGGGCCAATCGAACACCCGGCCCGGATGGCCCGGACGCTCCTCGGCACGCACCCGTCTGCCGGGTGAGCGGCCCGGTTTGATTCCGCCGCGGCGGATGGGCGGGCGCCGAGTGCTGGCCGCCCACGTCTTTGGGCGAGCCCGGGGTCCGGTTCGTTGTGCGGGTGAACAGGCCGATCCGGTCGGGCGAGTCCTGCACCGGGGAGACCGGCAACAGGCCCGTGGAGGGATGCACGATGAAGCTGATGGAGCAGGAGTTCGCCGACATCCGCACCCGGCTCTATCCTCTGATGATGGACCCGGTGCAGATTCACGAGAAGGGCCAGGGGCAGATGGTGAGCGGCCAGATTGCCGAGGGGCTCTTCGTGATCTACGGCATCGAGGAGCCGGGGGAGAAGATCCGGTACGTCACGTACCAGGACCTGCGGGATTGGGGCGTGAGCCATACGACGGTCCACATCACCGCCGTGAGGAACCTGGAACGGCTCACGCAGGGCAAGCGGGTCACGAAGCTGGACCGGCCCGAGGGCGGCCGTCCGATGTTCATCTGGAACCTGCAGGACGGCTACGATGCGGCCCGCATCCTGCTCACGCAGTGGCTGCGCGACTTCGCTGCCGTTGTGGAGGGCAACCTGGTGATCGGCGTGCCCCACCGCAACTGGCTGGTGGCCATCGGCGACGCCGACGAGGACCTGCTGAAAGTGGTCCAGCGGCGGGTGGCCCTGGAGCACCGGGGCGCCGGGTTTCCGGTGAGCCCGTATCTCTATACATTTGATGGAGAAAGGATCACGCGTTATGTGCGCCGCCCACGTCAGTGAGACCGGATTCCTGCAGCAGCTCGCGCAGGCCATCCGCTACGCGGGCGGTGCTGCGTATGAAGGGGAGCGGGCCCTGGCGCTCGCCCGCACGGTCTGGGCCGAACTCCGCGACGCCGGCCCCGACGACTTCCCTCACATGGTTCAACACGATGACTTGCGCTTCGTCTGCCAGTGGGACGAGCAGCCGCCGCTGATGACCGTCATGCTCTGGGACGGGGAGATGTGGCGTGACATGGCGCGGCTGGTCCTGCCGGGCGAGCCGCAGGCGCGGGAGGGTGGAACAAGATGAGCCAGGACAGGATTTTCGCGCGGCTGGCCCGGGAACTGGGGCTGACGGTCGGCCAGGTGGAGCGCTGCGTCGCCCTGCTGGACGAGGGCAACACGGTGCCCTTCATCGCCCGCTACCGCAAAGAGGCCACGGGCGAGATGGATGAGACCCGGATCCGCACGCTGCAGGAGCGGCTGGCCTACCTGCGGAACCTGGAGGCCGAGAAGGAGAAGGTCCTGCGGGTGATCGGCGAGCAGGGCAAGCTCACGCCGGAGCTGGAGCAGGCGATTCGCCAGGCCGAGAAGCTGCAGGAGGTGGAGGACCTCTACCGGCCCTTCCGGCCCAAGCGGCGGACCCGGGCCATGATCGCCCGTGAGCGGGGCCTGGAGCCCCTGGCGCAGCAGATGCTCGCCCAGGAGGAGAGCATCGGCTCGCCGGAGGCGATCGCGGCGGCCTTCGTCAACCCCGAACTGCAGGTGGAGTCGGCGGAAGATGCCCTGGCCGGCGCCCGGGACATCGTGGCCGAGATCATCTCCGACGACGCGGCGGTGCGCAAGATGGCCCGGGAGCTCACCGCCGCCCGGGGCATCATCCGCTCCGTCGCCAGTGAGAAGGGCGACCCGGAGAAGGCGCAGGAGTTCGAGATGTACTTCGACTTCCAGGAGCCCCTGCGCACGCTGCCGCCGCACCGGGTCCTCGCCCTGAACCGCGGCCAGCGGCTGGAGTGCCTCAAGGTGACGGTGGAGGCGCCGGTTGACGAGATCATCGCCCGCATCGAGCGGCAGTACATCAAGGGCCAGTCCATCTGGACCAACCAGCTGCGCGAGGCCATTCTCGACGCCTACAAGCGCCTCATCGCCCCCTCCATCGAGACGGAGGTGCGCGGCGAGCTGACCGAGAAGGCGGAGGAGCACGCCATCCGCCTCTTCGCCATGAACCTGCGCAACCTGCTCCTGCAGCCCCCGATCAAGGGCATGACCGTGATGGGCATCGACCCGGGCTACCGCACCGGCTGCAAGCTGGCGGTGGTGGACGAGACCGGCAAGGTGCTGGAGACCGGCGTGATCTACGTGACGTTGGGCGAGCGGCAGCGGCAGCAGGGCGAGGAGGTTCTCGTCCGCCTGGTGGACAAGCACAAGGTGGACCTGATCGCCATCGGCAACGGCACCGCCTCCCGCGAGACGGAGCAGGTGGTGGCCTCCATCATCCCCCGCTGCAGCCACCCGACGGCCTACATGATCGTCTCCGAGGCGGGCGCCTCGGTCTACTCGGCGTCGAAAGTGGCTCAGGAGGAGTTCCCCGACTTCGACGTGACGCAGCGCTCGGCCGTCTCCATCGCCCGCCGGGCCCAGGACCCGCTGGCCGAGCTGGTCAAGATCGACCCCAAGTCCATCGGCGTGGGCCTCTACCAGCACGACGTGGACCAGAAGCGCCTGGCCGAGCAACTGGGGGCGGTGGTGGAGTCGGTGGTCAACGCCGTGGGCGTCGACCTGAACACCGCCTCGCCCTCGCTGCTGCAGTACGTGGCCGGCATCAAGGCCTCGGTGGCCAGGGCCATCGTGGAGTACCGGGAGAAGAACGGCAAGTTCCGCAGCCGCAGGGAGCTGCTCAAGGTGGCCGGGCTTGGGCCCAAGGCTTTCGAGCAGTGCGCAGGCTTCCTGCGGGTGACCGACGGCGTCGAGCCGCTGGACAACACGGCGGTCCACCCCGAGTCCTACGCGATCGCCGAGGCGATCCTGAAGGCCGTGGGCGCCACCCGGGAGCAGCTGATCGGCCGCGGCTCGGCGGGCCTCCGGGACGCCCTGAAGAAGCTCTCACCTGAGCAGGTGGCGGCGGAACTGGGCGCCGGGGTGCCCACGGTGCGGGACATTATCGAGGCCCTGCAGAAGCCGGGCCGCGATCCCCGCGACGAGCTGCCCAAGCCCATCTTCCGTACCGACGTGATGAAGCTGGAAGACCTGCAGGTGGGCATGGAACTGATGGGCACCGTCCGTAACGTGGTCGACTTCGGCGTCTTCGTAGACATCGGCGTGCATGAAGACGGTCTGGTGCACATCTCCCAGCTCTCGCACAAGTACGTGAAGCACCCGTCCGAAGTGGTCGCCGTCGGCGACGTGGTCCGGGTGCGAGTGATCGAGGTGGACCTGAAGCGGCAGCGCATCGGTCTTTCGATGAAGCTGGGCGAGCCGCGTGCGGAGGAGCGACAGGCCCCTGGTGAGCGGCGTAGCGCGCAGGATGGCCGGCCCGGATCGCGGACCGAGCGCCGCGGGGGCGCGCCGGGCGCAGGCCGGGGCCAGCGGTCGAGCGGGGCGCGTCTCGGGGAGCAGGCGAAGTCGCGGCAGAAGAGCCTGGAGGAGCAGTTGAAGGCGCTGCAGGAGAAGTTCCGGCGACTGTGAGAGATCGGGGGCGGTTGGTTCCGCCCCCGATTCGCGTGTGGGTCGATGGAGAGGGGGGCCCCGCAGAGGGAACCGTACGCACGGCAGGCACGAGTGCGGTGCGAGTGCCGCCAGCGCTTGTGCCATGAGGTTTCGTGTGGAAGCCGCCAGGAAGTGAGCACGGCAACGCGTCGGTGAGGACCGCCGGCATCGCCTTGCAGAGCGCCTCAAGAGCGTCATGGGAAAAGGGGTTCAGGTAGTCTCAAGCCGGCGGCGGTGCCCTCTGGGGTAGTTCAGGGCTGTAGTTCCGACGGTTTGAGAGGGCGGGCAGCGCCTGTGCTGCAAGGGCTCGGTGTGGAAGCCGCATGGGAGAAGGGGTTCGGGCACTCTCAACACGTCGGAGGGTTGCCGGGGCTGGCGGCCAGAAAGACTCGCTGCGCCGACGACGGCCTGGTTGAACTTGCCTTTCCGCGGCGCCCGGGAGTGTGCCGTTCGCCGCCCGTCCGCTTTCGCGTGCGGTGCGCCGCGCACAAGGGATGGTAAACTCGCCTCTGATAGGCTATTATTAGGACCAGGTGTTAATACAAGGGAGAGGGAGAGGTGCGCCGTGGGACTGATGACCGGGAAGAAGTGCCTGGTGATGGGCGTGGCCAACAAGCGGTCCATCGCCTGGGGGATCGCCCGGGCCCTGCACCGGGAGGGAGCGGAGCTGGCGTTCACGTACGTGAACGACCGGCTGAAGGAGAACGTGGTGGAGCTGGTGGAGACGCTCGAAGGGCACGAGCAGATGCCGATTCTGCCCTGCGACGTATCGCAGGACGGACAGATTGAGGCCGTCTTCGCCGCCCTGAAAGAGCAGTGGGGGAGGCTGGACGTGCTCGTGCACTCCATCGCCTACGCCCGCACGGAAGACCTGCAGCGTGACCTCCTGGACACGCCCCGGGAGGGGTGGCGCATCGCCCAGGAGGTTTCCGCCTGGTCGTTGGTCGCGGCCGCCCGGGAGGCCAGGCTGCTGATGGAGGCCGCGGGCGGCGGCTCTATCATCACCCTCACCTACCTCGCAGCCGAACGGGTAGTCGAACGGTACAACATCATGGCGCCGGCCAAGGCGGCCTTGGAGTGCAGCGTGCGCTACCTGGCCCACGAGCTGGGGCCGCACAACATCCGGGTCAACGCGATCTCCGCGGGCCCGCTGAAGACCCTTGCGGCCAGCGCCGTGAAGGGCCTGAGCACGCTGCGGGACATCGTGGAGGAGCGGGCGCCCCTACGCCGCAACGTCACGGTGGAGGAAGTGGGCGACGTTGGGCTTTTCCTGGCATCGGACCTCTCGCGGTGCATCACGGGTGAGACGATCTACGCGGACAACGGCTTCCACATTATGGGCGTGTAATGGCGAGAGCGCGGTGCCCTGCCTGCGGCGAGGCAGGGACACGGAAGCAGTGTGAGGCGGGCCATCGATCTGCGGCGAGACCGTAACACGAAAACGGTGCGAGGCGAACCGATCAGTCTGCATTCCGGTGGTGGCACGGAAACGATGCGGGGCGCTTGGACCGGCCTGACAGGCCGGGCCACGGATGCGGCGTGACGGGAGCTGGGAGCCCTAGGGCGAGGTCGGGGCACGGAAGCGACCCCGGGAGAGATGATCGGCCTGCTTCCCGGCTGGTTAGGAGAAGGGTGTGAAGCAGGCAGGTGTGCCGAAACCGACCCCCCGGCGGGCGGAGCCGGCGCATAGGGAGCGCCCCGCCCCTGGGGGGCTGTGCGTGTTCGGGGCAGCAGATCCGCGCTGATCTCGCCGGGCGCGGGGGCGGCGGCCGCCACGGCTTCGGCCAGTTCATGCCGCGCAGGCCCCTTTTTACTTGACCCGCCGGCCCGAGACGCCCAGAATAGGTCTTGACCGGTCTTGGGAGGATCAATGCATGCTTCGCATCATCAGTAGAAGCCCGGACGAGACCCTTGCCCTGGGGCGGTGGCTGGGAAGCCGGCTCCGGCCCGGGGATTTCGTCGCCCTCACCGGCGACCTGGGCACCGGCAAGACCGCCCTGGCCACCGGCATCCTCGCCGGGCTGGGCGTGGCCCGCACCGGCGGCAGCCCCACGTTCACGCTGCTGTGGGAGTACGAGGGGCGCATCCCCGTCTACCACTGGGACGTCTACCGGGTGGACGACCCGGCCGAGCTGGAGGACCTGGGGTACGAGGAGTACTTCTTCAGCGAAACCGGCGTCAACCTGGTGGAGTGGGCCGACCGGGTGCGGGAGCTGTGGCCCGACGACGTTCTCGAGATCGCACTCAGTTACGGGGCCGGCGCAGAGGAGCGGGTGCTGGCGTTTACCGGCGCCGAGCGGTACCGGCCGTTGTTGGAGGAGTTGGCCCATGCGGGTTTTGGCCTTTGATACCGCCACAGCCGCCTGCACCGTAGCGGTGGCGTCGGAGGAGCGGGTGCTCGCGGAGCTCACGCTCCAGGTGCCGCGGGCGCACTCCACCCGCCTGATGCCGCTGATTGCCCAGGCGCTGCGGGAGGCCGGGGTCGACCGGCGGGAGCTGGACGCCATCGCGGTTGGCGTGGGCCCGGGATCCTTCACCGGACTGCGCATCGGTCTGGCCACCGCCAAGGGGCTCGCCCTGGCCCTGGACAAGCCGGTGGTGCCCGTCTCCACCCTGGCGGCCGCGGCGTACGGTACCGGCGCCCAGATCGGGCTGGTGGTGCCGCTCTTTGACGCAAAGCGCGACCAGGTGTTTTCGGCCGTCTATGCGGCCGGCGACCGGGACCCCGCCCCCTGGGTGGAGGTGCTGGGCCCGGTGAACCTGCACGTCGACGAACTGGTCGAGCGGGTGCGCACCATCAGGGCCGGGATGCAGCACACGTGGCAGTTCGTCACCCTCTGCGGCGACGTCGCCGAGACGCACGCCCCGCGCTTCGGCCCGGACCAGGCCGTGCGGGTGGCGGCGGCGGGGGCGCTGCTGCCCCGGGGATCGGCTGTGGCGGCGCTGGGCCTGAGCCTCCTCAAGCGGGGCGGCGGCGTGGCTCCCGATGCCCTCGTTCCCATCTACCTGCGCAAGAGCGAGGCGGAAAGTCTATGGGAAGCCCGGAAATCACGATCCGCCCCATGACCCCGGCCGACCTGGACGGCGTGATGGAGATCGAGCACCTCTCCTTCCTCACGCCGTGGTCGCGCGCGGCCTTCGCGTCTGAACTGAAACAGCGTTACACGGTCTATCTGGTGGCCCGGGAGGGCGAGCGGGTGGTGGGGTACGCCGGGATGCACGTGATCTGGGACCAGGCGCACGTCACCAACGTCGCCGTGCATCCGCAACGCCGCGGACGGGGGATCGGCGAGCGGCTGATGCGGGAGCTGATCCAGATCGCCCACAGCCGCGGCGTGACGCACATGACCCTCGAGGTGCGGGTCAGCAACACCCCCGCCCAGGAACTCTACCGCAAGCTGGGCTTCGTGACCGCGCCCGGCGCCATCCGCAAGGGCTACTACACCGATACCGGCGAAGACGCCATCGTGATGTGGAAGGAGCCCCTGATCGAGAACGAGCAGGAGGGAGCGGTTTGAGCTTGCGGGAAGTGATCATCTACACCGACGGCGCCTGCTCCGGCAATCCCGGTCCCGGCGGATGGGCCGCCGTGCTCCTGTCCGGCCCCCACCGCAAGGAGCTGTCGGGTTTCGACCCGCACACCACCAACAACCGCATGGAGCTGCAAGCCGCGATCGAGGCCCTGCGGGCGCTGAAGTACCCCTGCAAGGTCAAGCTCTACTCCGACAGCGCCTACCTGATCAACGCCTTCCGCCAGAACTGGCTGGCGACCTGGCAGCGGAACGGGTGGGTGAACAGCAAGAAGGAGCCGGTGGAGAACCAGGACCTGTGGCAGGCCTTGCTCGAGGCTGCTCGCCCCCACCAGGTGGAGTGGCTGAAGGTGCAGGGGCACGCCGACAACGTGGAGAACAACCGGTGCGACGAGCTGGCTCGCGCCGCCATCGCCGCCGGCACCAAGGGCTAGCGCTGGAGGAGATGAACCTGTGTCGGAAGGGCTGATTCTGGGCATCGAGTCTTCCTGCGACGAGACCGCCGCGGCGGTGGTTGCAGGCGGAAGGCGGGTGCTCTCCAACATCGTCGCGAGCCAGGTCGACCTCTTTCGGAAGTACGGCGGGGTCGTGCCCGAGATCGCCTCGCGCAAGCACCTGGAACTGATCCTGCCGGTGATCCGCGAGGCGGTGGCGACCGCCGGCGTGGGGCTCCACGAACTCGACGCCATCGCCGTCACCCACGGCCCGGGCCTGGTGGGCACCCTGCTGGTGGGGCTCTCGGCCGCCAAGGCGCTGGCCTTCGGCCTGGACAAGCCCCTGGTCGGCGTGAACCACCTGCAGGGGCACATCTACGCCAACTTCCTGGTGGAGCTGCAGCCGACCTTTCCGCTGGTCTGCCTGGTGGTCTCGGGCGGTCACACCGATCTGATCTACATGGCGGGCCACGGAGAGATGGAGCTGATGGGGCGCACGCTCGACGACGCGGCGGGCGAGGCCTTCGACAAGGTGGCCCGCTCGGTGGGGCTGGGCTACCCTGGCGGTCCCCAGGTGGAGCAGCTGGCCCGGTCCGGTAACCCCGAGGCGGTGCCGCTGCCCGTCGCCCACACCGACGGGCCCTTCGACTTCTCCTTCTCGGGCCTGAAGACGGCCGTCCTGCAGTACGTGCAGCGCACGGGCCCGCTCAGCGACCAGCAGCGGGCCGACCTGGCGGCCTCCTTCCAGCGGGCGGTCACCGGCGCGCTGGTGGAGAAGACCCTGAAGGCGGCAGAGGAGAAGGGCGTCCGCCAGGTGATCCTCGCCGGGGGCGTGGCCGCCAACGGCGCCCTGCGGCAGGCGATGCGGGAGGCCCTGGAGCCCCGCGGCATCGCCCTGAGCTACCCGCCGCCTGTCCTGTGCACCGACAACGCCGCCATGATTGCTGCCGCCGGCTACCACCTGTGGCGGGCGGGCGTGCGGCATGACCTCGACCTGAACGCCGTGCCCGGTCTGGGGCTGGGGCTGGAGGGGTGACTTGCCATGGGGCGCAGGCTGACCAGGCTGCCTGATTACGGGCCCCTGAATCCGCTGCAGTACTGGTACCGGCACGTGAACCCGCTCAGGGTGGTCTGGAACTTCATCTGCATCTACCTGGCCAGGTACTCGCCCTCGCTTACTCTGAAGTGCTGGCTTTACCGGCTGACGGGGGCGAAGATCGGCCGAAACGTCTCCATCGGCCTGGCCGTGGTGTTCGACATCTTCTACCCGCACCTCATCCAGATCGACGACAACAGCGTTATCGGCTACAACTCGGTCATCCTGTGCCACGATTTCCGGGTGAGGGAGGCCTTTACCGGTCCCGTGCACATCGGCCGGGACGTGCTGGTGGGGGCCAACTGCACCATCCTTCCCGGAGTGCGCATCGGGGACGGAGCGACCGTATCGGCCATGAGCCTGGTGAACCGGGACATCCCGCCGGGCGCCATGGCTGGCGGCGTGCCGGCACGGGTGCTGCGCACCGCCGAGTCATCGCCTCCCTCCCCTGCGCCATAGAATATTAGGACAGGTGAAAGGGTGGGTGCCGTGTCGGGCGTGGAAATCCTGCGGGCCATCCAGACGCTTCAGTCGCCCTTGCTGGATCAGGTCTTCGGCCTCATCACCAATCTGCACCACGAGATTGTCTACGTCCTGGTACTCCCGCTCCTCTACTGGCTCTACGACAAGCGGTTTGGCCGGTACATGTTCTCGGTATTTTTCATTGGTTTTTGGACGAATGCTTTCCTTAAGTATGTGTTCCGCACGCCCCGCCCCGATCCGAATCAGGTGCGGGTCATCCTCGCCGAGACGGGCGGAGGGTACTCCTTCCCCAGCGGCCACTCACAGACGCCGCTGGTGTTCTGGGGGGCCATTGCCCACCATCTGCGGCGCCGCTGGTTTACCTGGGTCGTCGCCGTCGCGGTCTTCCTGATCGGGTTCTCCCGCCTCTACATCGGCGTGCACTGGCCGGTGGACGTGCTGGGAGGCTGGGCCATCGGCCTCGCGGTGCTTTATCTGATGGTCCGCACCGAACCGTTCTGGACCGGCGAGCGGCAGTCGCCTGGCCTGCGCCTCCTGCTGGCCTTCCTGCTGCCGGGGGCCGCGCTGGGACTGCTGGCCCTGGTGGGCGAGGTCGACGAGATCTCCTGGCTCATCGTGGGCGCGTATGGTGGCCTGCTGTTCGGTTCGGCGCTGGAAGAGGTCTGGGTCGGCTTCGACCCGCGGCGGGGAAGCCCGGTGCAGCACGTGCTGAAAATGGTGGTGGGGCTTGCCCTGGTGCTGGCGGTGAAGGAGGGCCTGAAGCTGGTCCTGCCCGACACCGGCCCCGGCGACCTGGTGCGCTACTGGCTGGTGGCGGTCACCGCCACGCTGGTCGCCCCGTGGATCTTTGACCGGTTGATTACCCGCCGGCCGGCCATCCCAGCAGGACGGGCGCCGGGCGCCTGATGGTACTCTGGAAGAGCGAAGCGGCAAACCTGTTCCCATCAAGGGGGAAGCCTGGGTGTTGAAGGCCCGTAAGGTGCATTTCATCGGAGTCGGCGGCTACGGCATGAGTGCGCTGGCCATGGTGCTCACGCAGCAGGGATATCAGGTCTCAGGGTCGGATGTTGCGGCATCTGACCGGACCCGCCGCCTGGAGCAGGCGGGAGTCGAAGTTCACACCGGCGCGCATGATGCCGCCTACATCAACGGGGCAGACGTGGTCGTCTACTCCACCCAGGTGCCGCCCGACAACCCCGAACTGGCGGCTGCCCGCGCCCGGGGCCTCAGGGTGATGCACCGCTCCGAGGTGCTGGCCGAGTTCGTGAACGGGAAGTCCATCGCCGTGGCCGGAACGCACGGCAAGACCACGACCTCCAGCATGATTGCCTTCCTCCTGGAGCGGGGCGGCCTGGATCCGACGGTCATCCTGGGTGGAGAGGTGGAGGCGATCGGCGGGACGGGAAGGGCCGGCTTGGGCCCATGGGTGGTGGCTGAGGCTGATGAGTCTGACCGGTCCTTCCTGCGCTACCGCCCGGAGGTGGCGGTGGTCACCAACGTGGAGCCCGAGCACCTCGAGTTCTGGGAGGGCTCGTTTGACTGCATCAAAGCGGGCTTCCGCCAGTTCCTGCACCAGGTGCAGCCGGGCGGTCTGGCCGTCCTCTGTGGCGACGACCCGACGCTCCTTGCGCTCGGGCAGGAGCTGCAGTCGACGCCGGGCGCGGCACGGGTGGTCTTCTATGGTACGGGGCCGGAGGCCGCCTGGCAGGCCCGCAATATCCACCCCTGCGAACGAGGTATTGCGTACGAATGCTACCGGGACGGCCAGTTCCTGGGCGAGGTCCGCCTGCCGATCCCGGGGCGGCACAACGCCCTCAACTCCCTCGGGGCGCTGGCCGCGGGGGCCCACGCCGGCCTCTCCTTCGACCAGATGAAGGAGACCCTCCTCTCCTTCGGCAACGCCAAGCGGCGCTTCCAGGTGTGGGCGGAGGTGGACGGCATCCGGGTGGTGGACGATTACGCCCACCACCCCACCGAGATCCGGGCGACCCTGGCCGCGGCGCGGGAGCGGCAGGGCGGGCGGGTGATCGCCGTCTTCCAGCCGCAGCGCTACTCCCGGACGCACTGGCTGATGGACCAGTTCGCCACCGCCTTCCAGGACGCGGACGTGCTCGTGCTCACCCGCATCTACAGCCCTCCGGGCGAGCAGCCGATTCCGGGCGTCACGGCGGAGCGACTGGCCGAGCGTATCGAGGCCAACACCGGACGGCCGGTCACGCTGCTTTCCGATCCCCGGGAGATCCTGGCCTACCTGCTCCGGGAGGTGCGCCCCGGCGACACGGTGATCACAATGGGCGCCGGAGACATCTGGAAGGTGGCGCGGGATCTGGCGGAGGAGCTGAAATCGCGGGCACCTTCTGCGTAGCCGGAGCTCCGGCGGACCGGACAATCCCCGCACGCACGGAGCCCCCGGACCAGGGAGGCGTTGCCTCCCGGGCCGGGGGCTTCTTCAGGCCCTTGCCGGTATGTCTGCCCGGGGCAGACTAGGCGTAGGGGGAGTAGTGGTTGGGGTCCACCAGCTCCCGGTACTTGGCGATGACCATCTTCATGTCGTGCCACACGTCCCGCTTCTTGCTCGGGTCGCGCAGCAGCGCGGCAGGGTGGTAGGTGGGCATGAACCAGATATCCTCCCGCACGATCCACTGCCCCCGCATGCGGGTGATGCGCGCCTGCGGGTCGATAACCCCCTGCAGGGCCGTCGCCCCCAGCAGCACGATGATCTTCGGCTTCACCAGCCGGATCTGCGCCCGCAGGAACGGCCAGCACGCCTGCCGTTCCGCCGGCTCGGGGATGCGGTTGCCCGGCGGCCGGCACTTCACCACATTGGCGATGTAGCAGTTGCGGTGCCGGTCGAAGCCCGACACCTCCAGGATCTTGTCCAGGAGCTGCCCCGCCTTGCCCACGAAGGGGCGGCCGAGCCGGTCCTCGTCGGCCCCGGGGCCCTCGCCGATGCACATGAGTGCCGTCGGCCAGACCCCCTCGCCGAAGACCACCTGCTGGCACCCGGCGCGGAGGCCGCAGCGGTTGCAGCCCCTGGCGATCTCGGCCAGGGTGTCCATGTCGGGTACCAGGTCGAGCGCTGTGGGTTCGCCTGTGTAGATCATCTTCGCCACCTTCGCCAGGGTATTTCCCCCTTCTCATTCGGTGGCGGCAGGGCTGATCCCTGCGGTAGAGCGTGGAAGCGCCCCCGGCGGATTGCACCGGAGGCGCCTCGGACCCGGGCGTCACGCCCCGTCGCGGCGGACTGCCCCCGCCTGCTCGTACATGAGCTGGAGCAGGTGGCGAGGCTGCTCTTCCACGTCGCGCAGGGGTTCGACGTCGGTGAACGGTTTGGACCGGTGTGCGGGGGCAGCCTGGGTGTCCTGACGTTCGACTTCTGCCATCGTTTCCATCACCTCATCGGATAGCCTTTTCCTGTGCCGTCGGACGCATGCAATCGCCGCCGGGCGGCGGTTGCCGTGGATTATGCGCTATGGTATAATGCTTCAAATTCCGAGCGAGATGCTCAGTCGGAGGTCGGATCATGGACTCGAAGTTCGGGCCGGAGGCTTTGACTTTCGATGACGTCTTACTGGTGCCAGCACGCTCCGAGGTGCTTCCGCGCGACGTGGACGTCTCGACCCGTCTGACGCGCAAGATCAGGCTCAACATCCCGCTGGTCTCCGCAGCCATGGACACCGTGACGGAGGCGCGCATGGCCATCGCCATGGCCCGCGAGGGCGGCATCGGCATCATCCACAAGTCGATGTCCATCGAGCGGCAGGCCGAGGAGGTCGACAAGGTCAAGCGCTCCGAACACGGCATCATCGTCGACCCGGTGTACGTCCACCCGGACGACATGATCGACGTCGCCCTGCAGCTCATGGCCCGCTACCGCATTTCGGGCACGCCGGTGGTGGAGCGGGGCACGCACAGGCTGGTCGGCATCCTCACCAACCGTGACCTGCGCTTCGAGGACAACTGGCACCAGCCCGTGGGCAACGTGATGACCAGGGAGAACCTCATCACCGCACCGGTGGGCACGACCCTGGAGCAGGCCCGGGAGATCCTGCGCCACCACAAGGTGGAGAAGCTGCCCTTGGTGGACGAACACGGGGTGCTCAAGGGCCTCATCACCATCAAGGACATCGAGAAGGCCAAGAAGTACCCCAACTCGGCGAAGGACGAGCGGGGCCGGCTGCTCTGCGGCGCCGCCATTGGCGTGGCGCCCGACGTGATGGAGCGGGCCGGGGCCCTGGTCGACGCCGGCGTGGACGTGCTGGTGCTCGATTCCGCCCACGGCCACTCGGCCGGCATCATCGACGTGCTGCGGCGCGTGAAGGCCAACTTCCCCAACGTGCAGGTGATCGCCGGCAACGTGGCCACCCCCGAGGGCACCCGCGACCTGATCGAGGCCGGGGCCGACGCCGTGAAGGTGGGCATCGGGCCGGGCTCCATCTGCACCACCCGGGTGGTGGCGGGAATCGGCGTCCCGCAGATCACGGCAATCTACGAGTCCGCGAAGGCGGCCGACGAGTACGACGTGCCGATCATCGCCGACGGCGGCATCAAGTACTCCGGCGACATCACCAAGGCGATCGCCGCCGGCGCCTCGACCGTGATGATCGGCTCCCTCTTCGCCGGCACCGACGAGTCGCCGGGCGACATGGAGATCTACCAGGGCCGCTCCTACAAGGTCTACCGCGGCATGGGCTCCATCGGCGCCATGAAGGAGGGCTCGGGCGACCGGTACTTCCAGGCCGATGCCCCCAAGCTGGTGCCCGAGGGCATCGAGGGGCGCGTGCCCTACCGCGGCCCCCTCTCCGAGATGGTGTACCAGCTGGTCGGCGGCCTGCGGGCCGGCATGGGCTACTGCGGCTGCAGGACCATCGAGGAGCTGCGCAAGAACGGCAAGTTCCGCCGCATCACCGCCGCGGGCTTGCGGGAGAGCCATCCCCACGACGTGCAGATCACCAAGGAGGCGCCCAACTACAGCGTCTCCTGATGCGGGGGCTCCCCAGAGAAGCCGGATACCAGAAAAAAGGGCCCGGGCGTTGTACCAGGGCCCCTTTTCATGGATTGCTGGCAGTCCGCACCCCTTGCTGGACGGGTAATCACCTTTCTGATAAAGTGGCTAAGGTATGACCTGTCTCAGGTCCTGTCGGCGCATACTAGACTTGACCCTTTATGTACAAGGGGAGACGGATTTTGACAGCTAAGTTCATCGTCCGCGGCGGCAACCGGCTCTCCGGAACCGTGTCCATCGGGGGCGCCAAGAACAGCGCGCTGCCAATCCTCACCGCCACAGCGCTGGCCGTCGAGGGCGAGTCCATCCTGGAAAATGTACCTGATAACTCGGATATACAACACCTCTGCGAAATCCTGCGCGCGCTGGGCTGCCAGGTGGAGCGGGTGGCCGAGACCACGGTGCGCGTGAACGCCCGGAACCTGGAGAACCACGTTGCACCCTACCATATTGCGCGGCGGCTCCGGGGTTCGACCTACGTGATGGGCCTCCTGCTGGCGCGCCTGGGCAGGGGCGAGGTGGCCTGCCCCGGCGGCTGCGAGATCGGCGCGCGCCCGGTGGACTTCCATCTGAAAGGATTCAAGGCCCTCGGGGCCGAAGTGGTGGTAGAACATGGGGCCATGGTGGCACAGCGGGTGAACCTGCGGGGCGGCCGCTTCTACGTGGACCGGTCCAGCGTGGGCACCACGGTGAACATGATCATCACCGCCTCGCTCGCACCCGGGGTGACCATACTGGAAAACGCAGCCTGCGAGCCCGAGATCGTCGACCTGGCCAACTTCATCAACGCCATGGGCGGCCGGGTGCGGGGGGCGGGCACCAACACGGTGCGCATCGAGGGGGTCGACCGCCTGCGGGGCGTGCGGCACGAGGTGATTCCCGACCGCATCGAGGCCGGCACCTACATGATCATGACCGCCGCCGCCGGCGGCGACGTCCGCATCGAGAACGTGATTCCCGAGCACCTGGGCACGGTCATCGCCAAGCTGAAGGAGGCGGGCCAGGAGGTCGAGGTGCAGGGCGACAGCGTGCGGGTGCGGTCCCGCCCCATCCGCGCGGTGGACGTGGAGACGCAGGTCTACCCGGGCTTCCCCACCGATCTGCAGTCGCCCTGGGTCGCCCTGATGGGGCTGGCCGACGGGATCTCCGTGGTGCAGGAGACCATCTTCGAGAACCGCTTCGGCTTCACCAACGAGCTGATCCGGATGGGTGCCAACATCAAGGTGGACCGGAACACCGGCATCATCCGCGGCGTTGAGCGGTACACCGGCGCCCCGGTGGAGGCGCGCGACATCCGGGGCGGGGCGGCCCTGGTCACCGCAGCCCTGGCGGCCGAGGGGGTCACCGAGGTCGCCGGCGTGCGGTACATCGACCGGGGCTACACCCGCATGGAGGAGAAGCTCGCCGCCCTCGGCGCGGACGTGAAGCGGGTGACGGTCGAGGAGGGCCCCTGAGAGGGAGGGGAGCCTGGTGGCACGAGCCCTTCGGTCTGCTGGAGGGAGACCCGCGCAGCCGCCGGCGGCGCGGGGTCAGGCGGCGCGCCGACAGGCGGGGCGCACCGCCCCCGGACGGGGAGCGCCGGTCCTGCTTCCCGGTGCACCGGACGGTCTGCTGATCGCCGCAGTGCTCGGGCTGGTCAGCTTCGGCATGGTGATGATCTACAGCGTCACCATCCACCAGGGCACCTCTACCGAGGTGGTGCGCAAGATGGCCATCCAGTTCGGCGGCGGCGCCGTGGGCCTCCTGGCGGGCATGCTGGTCCCGCTTTCGTGGTGGCGGAAGCTGACGGTGCCGCTGCTGGTGGGGTCCATCGCGGCCCTGGGCTCCCTGCTGGTTCCGGGCAACCCGCTGGCCGTCAGCGGCCTGGGCGCCACCCGCTGGCTGGGCGTCGGCCCGCTCACCGTGCAGCCTTCCGAGTTTGCCAAGCTGGCCTTCATCCTGTTTGGCGCGGCCTTCCTGGACCGGTGGGGTGCGCGGCTCGGGCTGGAACGCCTGGCCACGTATTTGGGCGTGCTGGGAGTGATGGCCGGCCTGATCTACCAGGAACCGGACCTGGGTACTGCCCTGGTGCTGGGCGGCGTCGCACTCTGTCTGCTGTGGGTGGCGCGGGTGCACTGGATCAAGATCGCCGCCGTTGTGGCGCTGGCCGGCTGCGCCGTCTACTTTCTGGCCTCGAACAAGGAGCACCAGAAGGAGCGGCTCGACGCGTGGTGGAACCCGTGGGTCTACGAGGACACCAGCGGCCACCAGGTCATCCAGTCCTGGACGGCCATGGCCCGGGGCGGAATCTGGGGCGTCGGGCTCGGGGAGTCGCTGCAGAAGCTGGACGACCGCCTGCCCGAAGCCGAGACCGACTTCATCTTCTCCATCGTGGTGGAGGAGTT
Source organism: Symbiobacterium sp. (assembly GCF_040797425.1). Classification (NCBI taxonomy): domain Bacteria; kingdom Bacillati; phylum Bacillota; class Clostridia; order Eubacteriales; family Symbiobacteriaceae; genus Symbiobacterium; species Symbiobacterium sp. The sequence continues at coordinate 45,719 of NZ_JBFNEH010000009.1, forward strand.
GGGCCTGGTGGGCGGCGCCGTGGTGATCCTGCTCTTCGTGCTGTTTACCTGGCGGGGATTCACCATCGCCCTCGGGGCGCCCGACCGCTACACGATGCTGCTGGCCGCGGGCGTTACCTCATGGGTGGGCGGCCAGGCCTTCCTGAACCTGGGCGTGGTCACCGGTACCCTGCCCAACACCGGCATCCCGTTGCCCTTCCTCTCCTCCGGCGGCTCCTCACTGCTCGCCCTGATGACCGGGGTGGGCATCCTGCTCTCCGTCAGCCGCCTGTGCAACTCGCCGAATGCGGTGCGTTCGTAACGCAAATGGCGCCCCCTGCGCTTGCAGGGGGCTTTTTTTGTGCCCGGGGTGCCCCCGGGTCCACCGCCTCCCCCTCACCCGAGTCCGCAGGAGGCGTTGCCAGAGTCATGTCCGTGAACGCCGCCTGATTCACCCCGCTATTCAATCTCTGTGATAACGAGCAAATAGAGAACGATCTCTGGTATAATGATGGGTACATAAGAGTCCCACCATTCCGACTTGGACAGGGGGAGCGCATATGAGGAGGCGGGAAGCCGTTATCGTCAGTGCCGTGCGCACGCCCTTCGGCGTCTTCAACGGGGCGCTGAAGGACCTCGCCGCCACCGACCTGGGCGGCATCGCCATCCGGGAAGCAGTCCGCCGGGTAGGGCTCCATGACCGGCCCGAGCAGATCGACCACGTGCTCATGGGCCAGGTGGTGCAGGCGGGCGCCGGCCAGATCCCCTCGCGGCAGGCGGCCTGCAAGGCGGGGCTGCCCTTCTCTGTCGTCTCGGAGACGGTGAACAAGGTCTGCGCGTCGAGCCTCTGGGCTGTCAACCTGGCTGACCTGATGATCCGTGCCGGCGACGCCGACGTGGTGGTGGCCGGCGGCATGGAGTCGATGAGCAACGCCCCCTACCTGCTCCGGAACGCCCGGCGGGGCTACCGGATGGGCCACGGAGAGCTGGTGGACGGGGTGATCCACGACGGCCTCTGGTGCGCCTTCGGCGACGTCCACATGGGGACCTACGGCGGCCGGGCCGCCCGGGAGTACGGCATCTCCCGCGCGGAGCAGGACGAATGGGCTTACCGCAGCCACATGCGCGCCGCCGCTGCGTGGGACAAGGGCCTCTTCGCCGACGAGGTGACGCCGGTGACCATACGGCAGAAGAAAGGCGAGGTCACCGTGGCGGCGGACGAGCCGATCCGGCGGGACACGTCGATGGAGAAGCTGGCGGCTCTGCGGCCGGCGTTCGAGCCGGACGGGACGGTCACCGCCGGCAACGCCCCGGGCCTCTCCGACGGCGCCGGCGCGCTGGTCATCATGTCCCGGGACCGGGCCGAAGCCCTGGGCTTGGAGGTGCTGGCCACGATCGTGGCGCAGGGACAGCACTCGGAGGAGCCCCACGCCCTGGACGTGGTGCCCGCCCGGGCAGGGCAGCAGGCCCTGGCGCGGGCCGGGCTCACGGTCAGGGACCTCAAGCTGGTGGAGATCAACGAGGCCTTTGCCTCGGTGGCGCTGGTCTCCATGCGCCTCCTGGGGGTAGACCCGGACATCGTGAACGTCAACGGCGGCGCCATCGCACTGGGCCACCCCATCGGCGCCAGCGGCGCCCGCATCCTCATGCACCTGATCTACGAGCTACGCCGGCGCGGCGGCGGCATCGGCCTGGCTGCCATCTGTTCGGGCGGCGGCCAGGGCGAGGCGACGCTGGTGCGGGTTGACTGATGCAGTCGATCAAACCTGGACGGAGGGGTACGCATGGTGCAACGGATCATGGTGGTCGGCTCCGGCCAGATGGGCTCGGGCATCGCCCAGGTGGCGGCGCAGGCCGGCCTGCAGGTCTACCTGCAGGATCTGGAACAGATGCTCGTGAACCGTGGACTCGGCGTGATCGTGCGGAACCTCACCCGCGACGTGGCGAGGGGGCGGCGCACCGAGGAGGAGAAGGCGGCCATCCTCGGACGCATCACCGGCACGACCGACCTGGCGCCGGCCGCCGAGTGTGACCTGGTGATCGAGGCCATCGTCGAGAACCTCGAGGCCAAGCAGAAGCTGTTCCGGGAACTGGACGAGATTTGCCCGGATGCCACCCTCTTTGCCTCCAACACCTCCAGCCTGCCCATCACGCAGCTGGCGGCGGCGACCCGGCGCCCTGACCGGTTCATCGGAATGCACTTCATGAACCCGGTGCCGGTGATGCAGCTGGTGGAGGTCATCCGGGGCATCGCCACCTCCGACGAGACCTTCGCCACGATCAAAGGGCTGGCCGAGGCGATGGGGAAGACGCCCGTCGAGGTGCGGGACTTCCCGGGCTTCGTCTCCAACCGGGTCCTCCTGCCGATGCTGAACGAGGCCATCTTCTGCGTCTACGAGGGGATCGCCGGCGTCGAAGAGGTCGACACGGTGATGAAGCTGGGCATGAACCACCCGATGGGCCCGCTCGCACTCGCCGACTTCATCGGGCTCGACACCTGCCTGTCGATCCTGAATGTGCTCTACGAGGGGTTCAGGGATCCCAAGTACCGGCCATGTCCGCTTCTGGTGCAGATGGTGCAGGCGGGCTACTACGGCCGCAAGTCGGGCCGCGGGTTCTACGTCTATGACGCGGAAGGCAACGCTACGCCGGTGAAGCGGTTCTAAACGTATGGCCTGGCCGGCGGCCTCGCCGCTCTAGGGCTAAGGCGCCGGCCGTCCGGCTGAACCGAAAGGGCCGCTCCCATCGCAGTAACGGCGGTGGGGGCGGCCTGTTCGTGTGTCGGTGTCGATGCGGAACAGTGGCGCGAGGGTGCTGTCGCTCCTGGTGGGGACAGAGCAGGCTCCGGCTCGCCGGGCGCCGGGCCATGAAACGCGTTTTCTTCGCGGACATGCGGCCCACAGGGGGCCCTGACCGGCAGGTGGGCGACCTGTCAGGAGCGCGCCGGAGCCTGTCGGCCCCCGGGCTGCGTACCCTGCGGGGCAGCTGACCTGCACAGGCGCTCGACCGAAGTGCGAACGACCCGCTCCATCTCCTCTGGCCGGAGCCGACCCGGCTCGAGCAGCGCGTGCACAGCCAGCCCGTCGATGACGGCGTAGAGCCGCTCCGCCTCCAGCGCCAGATCGAGCCCCTCCTGCAGGATCCCTTCGCGGTCGAGGTAGCCGAGCACTTCGCGGATGAACGAGTGCATCCGGTTCTCCGGAACATCCGAGAGGTCCTTGCGATGGCGCACGTACTCCATAAAGGAAAACCAGACGTCCATCTCCGCCCGGCGCTCTCCATCGAGCGGCACCAGCTCCAGAAGCAGCCGGACCGCCTTGGCGACCGGGGGGAGCGGTTCGGAAACGAGCTGTCGGATGCGTTTCTCCACCCGTTCGTTCACGAGCCGCATCGCGTAGACGAGCAGGTCATCCTGGGTCTTGAAGTAGTGCCGCAGGGCACCCGCGGACATGCCCGCTTCTGCGGCGATCTTACGCACCGTCGCCCCTTCCATGCCGCTTTTCAGGATGACCCGCCACATCGCCTCGGCGATGCGGGTGCGTTGCTCCGCATGACTGACGATTTTTGGCATGGCCCTATCATAACACAACTGTGTTGCAAAAACCAGGTGATTGTGATAGACTCCCGCTTGGCAATACAGTTGTGCTAAAAAGGGGTGCGCTCCTTCCGATGAGCCTCATCGCCTACCTGATCATCGGGGTGGAGATCGGGTTCTGGGTGTTCGTCTCTGCCGGTCTGGCGGCGCGCTATCTGCTGAACCGGCCCCGCCTCGGCCTCGCGCTGCTGGCGATGACGCCCGTGCTCGACGCCGTTCTGCTGGTGGCGACCACGCGCGACATTCTGGTCAACGACGCAGCGGCCTCCCTCGCCCACGGCATCGCCGCGGTCTACCTGAGCGTCTCGCTCACCTTTGGAAGGCGCATTGTCCGCTGGGCCGATGAACGGTTCCAGCACTACGTCCTCAGGCGGGGTCCCCGGCCGAAGGCGTTCTATGGCCGCGCCCACGCCGTCTACAACTTCAGGGGCAGCCTGCTCTACCTTCTGGCATGGCTCCTGGGGGGCGGCTACCTCTTCCTGCTCATCACCCTGGTCGGCGATCCAGACCGGACCCGGGCCCTGTCCGGGGTGCTCCGAGTCTGGACAGCGTCTGTGATCATCGACCTCCTGATCTCGCTGTCATACTTCGTCTGGCCCAGGCAACCGCAGCCGGACGGCGCCGACTGACGCGCCGTCCGGTTTTCGTGCGCCCTTTCGCCAATCAGCTGCCCAGCCTCCATGAGCGCCGCATCAGCCCTGCCAGCACCACCAGCGCCACCAGCCCGAACAGCGGGTAGAAGAAGGCGAGCAGCTGGCTGAAGCCGAAGCCGCTGCCGGCGAGGGCCAGGCAGATCGTGGCGACGACGGCTTCCCGGTAACGCCACAACTGGCCCAGGCGGCCGGCGAACCCGTAGGCGCAGGCGACTGCCGTGGTGTAGATTTCGGCCCAGAGGATCAGCGCGTAGAACCACTGCACGACCTGGCTGTGCGAGCGGCTGAGGTAGAGCATGGGAATCTCGACCGCCGCCTCGGGCAGATGGGCCCCCACCGTGAGGGTCATACCCGCCGCCATCAGGCCCAGGGTGAGGCCCCCCAGGGTGCCGCCCCAGAGGAGAACCCGCCGGTTGCCCACCTCTGCCCCCAGCGGGCCCAGTACCGATATCGAAAGCGCCAGGTTGTAGCTCACGTAGAGCAGCGCTGCCATCCACCAGGAGCGTGCCGGGGCCAGGGCGGGATGGGGGGCGAGTTGGCTGAAGGCGGGCCCGACTCCCAGGTCGTGCAGCGAGGTGGCGACCAGGAACACGACGGCCGTGGTGAGCAGAGGCACCACGATGCTGTTGGCCGCCATGATGCCCCGCATGCCGGCCAGGATGGTCGCACCGGTCAGCAGCGCGGTGACCAGCGTGCCCAGGGCGTAGGGCGCCCCGAACTGCTGGGCGAAGATCGCCCCGCCCCCCGCCACCATCACCGTGAGCGTGGCAGACAGGAAGAAGGTGATGGCGACGTCCATGACGCGGCCGAGCCGCGGGCCGCAGGCGTGGTCCAGAACCTCCCGGTGCGTCCGCGCCCGGAGCCGCCGGCCCAGTTCCATCACTGTGATGCCGAAGAGGCAGAAGAGCGCCGTAGCCACCGCCACGCCCGCGAGTCCGAACCGCCCGTAGGCGGCGAAGAAACGAAGCGTCTCCTGACCCGACGCGAAGCCCGCTCCCACCACCGTGCCCACGTAGGTCGTCGCCACGCGGAACACCTGCCATTCGCGGCGCATCGATTCGCCACCGCCCTCTCCCACCGTGATGTTGCCGCTCCTCCGGCCCGCCTGCAGCGGTCAGGGTCCAAGCCTGCCGTAACCTTTTCATAGACTTTGGTACTCTCGTGCCTCCCGTCTCCCGTCTGTTGGTGCCGCAGTTTGTCCTCGTTTCTGAACGATATGTGCCTTCGGCCGCCCGTTTGCTTGCCCTGCCCCTGTCCGTCACCTTATAATGGATGAGACAAGTTCATTTTTTCGCGTCCCGAGTCAGGTGGCCTGATGAGACGGCTGCCTGACCGGTCCCGGGTTGCCGGGCCAGGGTTGTCGGGGAAACCCGGCAGCCTCCCGTTGGAAAGGGGCGGAGCTATGGGCGTTGCCCGTTGCATTCTGCTGTCTACCCATCGGGAGATGGCATTTTTTGTTCTTCCGGGCCACTGATGCACAAAGCAGGTGAGCGTATGGACTTCTTCACTCTTCTGTCCGTTGAGGAGGCGCAGGCCCGGCTGCTGGCTGCCGTCCGGCGGCGCATGCCCGCAGAGCGGGTGGCCACCGCCGCCGCAACGGGGCGGGTCACCGCCGTTCCTGTCCTGGCTGCCGAGGACCTGCCGCCCTTCGACCGCAGCAGCGTGGACGGCTACGCCGTCCGCTCCGCCGACACGTTCGGCGCGTCGGAGGCGCTGCCGTCCTACCTCACCGTCACCGCCGAGATCGCGATGGGCGCGGCCCCGACGGTGCCGCTGAACCCGGGCGAGGCGCAGAAGATCGCCACGGGCGGCGCCCTGCCGGAAGGGGCCGACGCCGTCATCATGGTCGAACACACCGAGCAGTCGGCGCCCGACGAGATTGCGGCGCTGCGCCCCGTGTCGCCCGGGGAGAACGTGATGCACCGGGGCGAGGACTGCCGGGCCGGCGAGGAGCTGCTCCCCGCCGGGCGGCTGCTCCGTGCGCAGGAGGTCGCCCTGCTCAGCCACGCCGGCATCCTGGAGGTCGACGTGGTGCGCCGGCCGCGGGTGGCCATCATCTCCACCGGCGACGAGTTGGTGCCCGCCGACCAGGTGCCGGCGCCGGGCCAGATCCGGGAGTCCAACGGCCAGGCGCTGCAGGCCCTGGTGCGCCGCGACGGCGGTGAGCCCACCTTCCTCGGCCTGGCCCGCGACGACGAGACGCAGATTCTCGCCCTGCTCCAGCAGGGCATGGCGTATGACGTCATCCTGATTTCGGGCGGCTCCAGCGTGGGTACGCGGGATCTCACGTCCGAGCTGATCGGGCGGCTGGGCAGCCCCGGCGTGCTGGTGCACGGCGTGAAGCTGAAGCCCGGCAAGCCCACGATCCTGGCCGTGGCCGACGGCGTACCCGTCATCGGGCTGCCCGGCCACCCGGTGAGCGCCCAGGTGTCCTACAACCTCTTCGTAACGCCGCTCCTCCGGCAGATGCAGGGGCTCTCGCCCGAGCCGGAGTTCCGGCCCACGGTGCGGGCGAGGCTGACCAAGAACGTCGCATCCGCCACAGGCCGCACCGACGTGGTGCGGGTGCGGCTCTTCCGCCGGGACGGCGAGCTCTGGGCCGAGCCGGTGCACGGCAAGTCCGGGCTGATCACGACCCTGGTCAAGGCAGACGGGCTGGTGGTGATTCCCTCGGCCCGGGAAGGCCTTCTGGCCGGCGATACGGTGGAAGTGGAGGTCCTGGAATGAGCACGCGACAGATCTACCTGGAATCGCTGCCCCGCGACGAGGCACTGAACCGGCTTCTGACCGCGCTGGATCAGGTCGGCTGGGGGCCGCAGACGGAGGTCGTCCCCACCACCGACGCCCTGGGCCGCATCACCGCCGCCCCCGTGCGGGCGCACATCTCCGCGCCCCACTACAACGCCTCCGCCGTGGACGGCGTGGCCGTCAAGGCCAGCGATACTTTCGGCGCCACCGAGACGGCGCCCATCACGCTGCGCATCGGGGTGCAGGCGCACTGGGTCGACACCGGCGACCCCCTGCCGCCGGGGTGCGACGCGGTGATCATGGTGGAGCACGTCAACCTGCTGGACGAAGGCCACGGGCAGGGAGACCGCTGCGAGATCCTGGCCCCGGTGGCCCCGTGGGAGAACGTGCGCCAGATTGGCGAGGACGTGGTGGCCACGGAGATCCTCCTGCCCGAACGGCACCCCATCCGTCCCCAGGACATGGGCGCGCTGCTGGCGGCCGGGGTCCTGGAAGTGCCCGTGGTGCGCAGGCCCGTGGTCACCTTTATCCCCACCGGCACGGAGATCGTGGAGCCCAAGCCCGACCCCGCCCCGGGGGAGATCATCGAGTTCAACTCCCGGGTCATCCTCTCCATGGTGCGGGAGTGGGGTGGCCAGCCGGTGCGGGCGAATATCGTGAAAGACGACTACGACCTCATCCGCCGGGCGGTGAAGGAGGCCGTGGCCACCTCCGACATCGTGATCGTCAACGCCGGCTCCTCCGCCGGCAGCGAGGACTACACGGTGCATGTGCTCAAGGAGCTGGGCCAGGTGCTGGCGCACGGCGTGGCCATCCGGCCCGGCAAGCCGGTGATGCTGGGCCTGATCGACGGCAAGCCCTTCGTGGGTCTGCCCGGCTATCCCGTCTCCACCTGGCTGACGGCCGACCTCTTCGTGAAGCCGCTGGTCTACCGCGCCCTGGGCCTGCCGGTGCCGAAGCGCCCGACGGTCCGGGCCTCGCTGGCCCGCCGGATCACCTCGCCCATGGGGGTGGAGGAGTACGTGCGGGTGAAGCTGGGCCGGGTGGGCGACCGGCTGGTGGCCACGCCCATGAGCCGGGGGGCCGCGGTGATCTCGTCGCTGGTGCGGGCCGACGGCCTGCTGGTGGTCGAGTCGGACCGGGAAGGCATCGGCGAGGGCTCCCCGGTGACGGTGGAGCTGCTCCGGCCGCTCAGCGAGGTTCAGGAGACCGTGGTGGTCATCGGCTCCCACGACACCTCCCTGGACCTGATGGGCTCCTTCCTGCACCGCAAGAGCGGCTATTACCTCTCCAGCGCCCACGTGGGCTCCCAGGGCGGGCTTCTGGCGCTCAGGCGGGGCGAGGCGCATATGGCCGGCGTCCATCTGCTGGACGCGGGCACGGGTGACTACAACACCTCGTACGTGCAGAAGTACCTCGGCCGCCCGGCGCTGCTGGTGCTGCTGGCCCGGCGGGAGCAGGGTTTCATCGTGCCGAAGGGGAATCCCAAAGGCATCACCAGCTTCCGGGATCTGACCCGGCCCGACGTCCGGTATGTGAACCGGCAGCGGGGTGCGGGCACTCGCCTGCTGCTGGACTACCACCTGCGGCAGGAAGGGATTTCGCCGGCGCAGGTGCAGGGGTACGATTGGGAGCTGTTCACGCACCTGAACGTGGCCGCCGCCGTGAAGGCGGGCGACGCAGACACGGGGCTGGGCATCCGCTCCGCTGCCCAGGCGCTGGACCTGGATTTCGTCCCGGTGGCCTGGGAAGAGTACGAGCTCTGCATCCCGGCGGAGCTGGAGTCTCACCCTGGGGTGCAGGCGGTGCTGGAACTGCTGCGCGATCCCGAGTTCCTGAAGGCCGTGGAAGCGCTGGGCGGATACGACTGCAGCGAGTCCGGCCGGATTCGCCGGGTGTAGCCGCCACGACCAGAAAGGGGGAGACCGCGGTGATCGACCAGTGGGGCCGGAAGATCAACTACATGCGGGTCTCGGTCACGGACCGCTGCAACCTCCGCTGCGTCTACTGCATGCCCCTCACGGGCGTGCAGCTGGGCCCGCATCACGAGTTCCTCACCTACGAGGAGCTGCTCCGGATCATCCGGATCGCCGTCGGCCTTGGCATCGACCGCATCCGCGTCACCGGCGGGGAGCCGCTGGTGCGCAAGGACATCGTGAAGTTCCTGGCCCAGCTGAAGCCGCTGGGCGTGAAGGACCTCTCGCTCTCCACCAATGGCCTCCTCTTCCCGGCGATGGCCCGGGACCTGAAGGCCGCAGGCGTCGACCGGGTGAACATCTCGCTCGACACGCTCCGCCCGGACCGGTTTACGAAGATCGCCCGGCTGAAGGGCAGCCCGGCGGAGGTGCTGGCGGCGGTGGACGCCGCGCTGGAACTGGGCATGGAGCCCGTCAAGCTCAACATGGTGGTCATCCGCGGCTGGAACGACGACGAGATCGGCGATATGGCGCGCCTCACGCTGGACCGGCCGGTGCACGTGCGCTACATCGAGGTCATGCCCTTCTCGGAGGCGCACGAGTTCACGCTGGAGAACCTGGTGCCCGCCGCCGAGATGCGGGAGCGGCTGCTGGACGAGTTCGGTGACCTGGAGCCGGTGCGCGAGGGTGTGAAGGGCAACGGGCCCGCCAGGTACTGGCGGATCCCCGGGGCGCAGGGCACGGTGGGCTTCATCTCCGCCGTCACCGAGTGCTTCTGCGGCGACTGCAACCGAGTGCGCCTCACCGCCTCCGGCAAGATCAACCCGTGCCTGGGCCACGTCCACGAGGTAGACCTGAAGCCGATCCTCCGCGACCCCGGGAAGACAGACGAGGACCTGAAAGCCGCCCTGGTCGATGCCATCCTCAGGAAGCCCCGGGAGCACAACTTCGACGACGTGCAGTCGGACTACGTGCTGCGCGTGATGCACGGCATCGGCGGCTAGGAGGGACCGCGTCATGGCAGAGTTGACGCATCTGGATCAGCACGGCAACGCCCGCATGGTGGACGTGGGCGGGAAGCCCGAGACCGAGCGGGTGGCGGTCGCCCGGGCGGAGGTGCGGATGCGCCCTGAGACTCTGGCCCTGATCCAGTCGGGCGGCGTGCCCAAGGGTGACGTGCTCGGCGTGGCCCGGGTGGCCGGCATCATGGCGGCCAAGCGCACGGGGGAGCTCATTCCCCTCTGCCACCCGCTGCCCATCACGCAGGCCAGCGTCGACTTCGCCTTCGACGAGGCCGGCGGCCGGGTGCTGATCGAATCACGGGTCTCCACGGTGGGCCGGACCGGGGTGGAGATGGAGGCGCTCACCGCCTGCGCCGTGGCGGCGCTCACCATCTACGACATGGCGAAGGCCGTGGACAAGGGCATGGTGATCGGCGAGATCCGCCTGGTGAAGAAAACGGGCGGGAAGAGCGGAACGTACGTGCGACCCGGGGAAGCAGTAGAGTAGCGCAGACCCCCGTGCCAGGTGACGGCACGGGGGTTTTTCGCAAACACCTGCCGCGAACGGAGCGTCTCCGTTTTCCCTCTCTCTTAGTGAGATCAGCGAGAAAGGACCCGGCCATGGACTACTTCCAACTGCTGCGGGCCCACCAGGGCTACCTGGAGCGGATCGCACCGGCGATGCTGGGGAACCGTCCCGACGCCGAGGACGCCCTCCAGGAGGCGGCCCTGTCGGGCTACCGGCACTTCGACCAGCTGCGGGACGGCCCGCCTGGTGCTCACGCCGGCGGTGAAGGGGGTTCCCGTCGACGCCGTCTGGCCCATGGAGGAGGGGGCAACGGCGGACGTCATGGGTGTGCCGGTCGCCCTGACCAGCTTTGAGCGGGAGGACGACCGCATCGGCTTTTCCTGGCAGAGCCCCGACCGGGAGGGGTTCGTGGGGGTTGCCCGGTTCGAGGTCATCGATGCCGCGGGCAACGCCCACCCGCTGGGGGGCTCCTGGGAAAGCCTGTCGAACTCCGTGGGGGAAGGAGTAAGGTACCAGCACTATGCGGCTGAACTCCCTGAGGGCGTGGAGCCGGTGGCCGTCCGGGCCACCCAGGCGGGGGTGCTGGTGGAAGGACCGTGGGTGTTTGACCTGCCGCGATAGCCTGCCGCGGCTTCTACGGGGAAGCCCCTGCGCCGGAAGGCGCGGGGGCTGCTCGGCTGCGCCTTCGCCGCCGGCGCCTTTCCCGCTGCGCCGGGTCGACCCGTGAGGGCTCGGACGCTCGGTCTCAGGCTGATGGAGGACGGCATGGCGGCGGACGATTGCAGCGTTGGGGCGCGCCCGAGCGGTTCTCTTACATCTCGACTATTCATCAGCAGGAAAATCGAGGCCAGACCGCGTACTCTACACGTGAAACCCAGTTGAGGTGATCACATGCTCAAGCTGCGGCTCCAGACGGCCTTCCTGCTGCTGATCGGGCAACTGCTGCTGGGCGCGCTGGGCTGGTTCCTGTCCGGCCGCCTGCCCTGGGTGGGGCTCCTCGCCACGCTGGCCCTGCTCTGGTACGCCTGGCGCCTCGGCGTGGTGTTCCGGGACGAGGCGGAGCGGCGCACACGGCGCTATCGGGCGTCCGCCGCGGCGTGGACCGGCTTCCTCGCCCAGTTGCCCGGCCTCCTGCTCCTGCCCTACTGGGCGCCAGGGTGGATCTACTCGCTCTGGCAGGGCGCATTCCTGCCCGTCCCGGCCGTGCTGGAGCGCTACTGGCCCGGCATGGGCGGCCGCGTGATCCCCTGGCTCTGGCTCACCGCCGTCTTGGTGGTCCTCCTCTTTACCCGCCCGGCCCACAAAGAGCGGCGACAGGAGGCTCCCGCCCAGCGCCTTGCGCCGGGTGAGTGGGCCCCGGCCCGGCGTTTCGCCGACGTACAGAAGCGGGGACTCAAGGTGCGCTGACCCGCGTTCAACGCAAGTATGCAGACTGTTACGAATAATCTGTAAGAAAAAAGGGTGGCGTTCTACCCCTGGTGAAATCCCCCCACGCGCATGCATGGGGGGGATTCGTGTGCTGCGTAGGGTGAGGGAGTTGCACCGGCCGTCCTACCTGATCTTGCGGGCACGGCCCGGGGACACCGGGGACCGCCCCCTCGCGGCGCCGTTCGCCTCGCCCGACATCATGGTGGGGCCGGACGGCAGGCCGCAGGCTGTGGTGTGGAACCTCGGCTTCCGGGAGGTTACGGCCACCACCGAATTCTACGTCGTGCCTGCCGGCCTGCCGGTTGCCCCCGAGAACGCCCGCCTGCTGGGCGTGGGCAACCCGGCGATCATCGAACCCGGCCGGTCGGTGCAAGTGCGCTGCAACCGGGCCTGGTCGGGGGGACAGGCCGACGTGCTGCTGGTCATGGCGTTTCACCCGGACCTCGACCCGGTCGTCCGCCCCTTTGATCCTCAGGCAGACCGACACGTGGGGCAGATGAACTACCCCTGGGTGGGCACCTTCGCCGGGCGGCTGGGCGAGCGCCGGGTGCGGGTCGAGATCCGCCCTGCCCTCCAGGGGCTGTACCGACTCAGACTCTATGAGAATGGAGCCGGCTTCCCCCGGTGCGACCGTGTGATGAAGCCCAACGGGCACCGGTTCCACTGGCTTGAGGTGGAGGGGGAGGTGCGGCTGTTTTTTGACCTTGCGGTCGTGAACAACAACCGGCTGGCGCTGGGCGTCGGCCCCCGGGGCGGTCCCGCCGAGAAGGGGGTGCTGGACCGGGTCGAGGCGTAGGGCCGCACGGTGCCGGAGGCTACCCCTGCTTGGGCGTTGCGAGCCAGTCCAGCAGGTCGGGCGGGTCCATGGCGTTCAGCACGTCCCCGGGCTCCACCCAGCCCCGGCGGGCCTGCCAGACGCCATAGGGCATGTGCTCCAGCTCCCGCACGGAGTGGGCGTCGGTGTTGATCGCCAGCTTCACCCCCGCCTCCCGGGCCAGGCGGGCGTGCACGTCGGAGAGGTCGAGCCGGGACGGGCTGGCCGAGATCTCCAGGGCCGTTCCGGTGCGGGCGCAGGCCTCCAGCACGCGCTCGAAATCAAGGGCGGCGGGCTCCCGCCGGGCGATCACCCGCCCGAAGGGGTGGCCGATGATGTCCACGTGGGGGTTGGCGATCGCGCGGAGCAGCCGCTCGGTCTGCTCCTCCGCGGGGAGTCCCAGGTGGCTGTGTAACGACGCCACCACCACGTCCAGCTCGGCCAGCAGCTCGTCCGGGTAGTCCAGCGAGCCGTCCCGGAGGATGTCCACCTCAGCGCCGGCGAGGAGGCGGAAGTCCTCCCACTGGTCCAGCCGGCGGATCGCGGCGACGTGCTCCCGCAGCCGCTCCGGAGTGAGCCCGCGGGCGATGGTGAGGGACTGGGAATGGTCGCAGATGGCGAGGTAGCGGTAGCCCAGGGCCCGGGCCGCCTCGGCCATCTCCGCCAGCGTTGCCGTCCCGTCGGAGGCCGTGGTGTGCACGTGGAGGTCGCCCCTGAGGTCGGACAGGGTGACCAGGCGGGGCAGCCGCCCGGCGCGGGCCGCGGCCACCTCGCCCCGGCCCTCCCGGAGCTCGGGCGGGATGTAGGGGAGGCCCATCGCCCGGTAGACGGCGGCGTCGGGGGCGGCAGAGCCGGGCCCGGCTTCCGCGGGCGTCTCGCCAGTCCTGCGGGGATCGAACCCCTGCCCTGCCAGTTCCGCCAGGTGGGCGGGCGAGCCCGTCCGCTCCAGCAGCGTGAGGGCGAACGCCTCGGGCGGCACCAGCACCGGGTCCAGCGGGCGCGGGAGAGCGGGCAGGCTGTCCAGGTACTCCCGGACGGCGGCGGGTTCCCGCGTGGCAATCACCACGTCGATGTCCGCAACAGTCTCCTGCCGCCGGCGCACCGAGCCCGCGACCTCCGCCCGGAGCACGGCCGGATGGCTGCGCAGGTGCTGCAGCAGCGCCTCGGCGACCGGGAGGGCCACCCCGATCGAGACCCGGTCGGGCCGGCGGCGCACCCGCTCCACAGCCTCCAGGATCGCCGCCTCCCGGCGCGGCCCCATGCCGGGCAGCTCCCGGAGCTTTCCTTCCCGGGCGGCCAGCTCCAGCGCCTCCAGGCTGTCCACCCCCAGGCGCCGATAAAGCAGCATGGCGGTCCGGGCGCCGAGGCCGGGCACGCGGGTGAGGTCGACCACCCCGGGCGGAACCGCCTGCCGGAGTTCCTCCAGGTAGCCAATGCGGCCGGTCTCGAGGAGCTCGCCGATCTTGGCGGCGATCGCCTTGCCGATGCCGGGCACCCGGGTGAGGCGGCCCTCCCGGGCCAGATCGGCCACCGGCTCGGGAAGCAGCCCGACGGCCTCGGCGGCCTTCCGGTAGGCGCGCACCTTGAACGGGTCTCCGCCGGTGAACTCCAGCAGGTCTGCGATTTCGTACAGCGCTTCGGCCACCGTGAGATTGTCCATCATCAGATACCTCCTGGAACACGTGCGGTCTGGGGGTTCAGGCCGCACGTTCTGGCGCGGCTCTCCGGGCGGGTCGGGATACGGCGCCGGCGGACTGCTGTTCTGGGGTGGAGTTGCCGCCGGGGCCGGACGCGGCGCCCCGGAAAGCGTCCTTGCACCGCTCTAGAAAAGCCGGGGACGGGGGTGCCCCCCTTCCCGCTGGCAGTGCATGGCGCCCGATATGGCAGCCAGCGCTTGGCCCGGCGCCAAAAAAAGCATCCTGAGGGGCTTGACTCCCTTTGGAACCTTCTCTATCATAGGTCATGGTGTTAGCACTCAGGGGTAGCGAGTGCTAACAGATTCACCACTGAGGAGGGACCTTCGAGATGAACATCAAGCCGTTGGGCGCTCGGGTCGTCATCAAGCCGCTGGAGAAGGAAGAGCGCACCAAGAGCGGCATTCTGCTGCCCGATACCGCCAAGGAGAAGCCCCAGCAGGGCAAGGTGATTGCCGTGGGCCCTGGCCGGACGCTGGAGTCGGGGAGCAAGGTGGAGCTCGAGGTCAAGGAAGGTGACACTGTCATCTTCTCCAAGTACGCGGGCACCGAGGTCAAGATCGACGGCGAGGAGTACATCATCCTGGACGGCGAGCGGGACATCCTCGCAATCGTTCAGGGTTAAGGGAGGTTTACGCATAGATGCCTGCCAAGCAGATTCTCTTCGATGAGACCGCCCGGCGCAAGCTCCAGGCCGGCGTTGATGCTCTGGCCAACACCGTGAAGGTCACTCTGGGTCCCCGTGGCCGGAACGTTGTTCTCGATAAGAAGTTTGGCGCTCCGCAGGTCGCGAACGACGGCGTGACCATCGCCCGTGAGATCGAGCTTGAAGATCCCTTCGAGAACATGGGCGCTCAGCTGGTGAAGGAGGTCGCCACCAAGACCAACGACGTCGCGGGCGACGGCACCACCACGTCCTGCGTGCTGGCCCAGGCCATCGTGAAGGAAGGCCTGAAGAACGTCACCGGTGGCGCCAACCCGATGATCCTGAAGCGGGGCATCGAGAAGGCTGTCGACGCCGCCGTCGAGGCGCTGCGCAAGATGGCCATCCCCGTTGAGACCAACAAGGCCATCGCCGAGGTCGCCTCCATCTCCGCCAACAACGACCGGGAGATCGGCGAGCTCGTGGCCAAGGCCATGGACACCGTCGGCAAGGACGGCGTCATCACCGTCGAGGAGTCCAAGACCCTCCAGACCGAGCTGGAGACCGTCGAGGGCATGCAGTTCGACCGGGGCTACGTGTCGGCTTACTTCGTCACCGACACCGAGAAGATGGAGGCCGTCCTGAACGAGCCCTACATCCTGATCACCGACAAGAAGATCTCCGCCGTGCAGGACCTGTTGCCCGTGCTGGAGAAGGTCGTGCAGCGCGGCAAGCCCCTGCTGATCATCGCCGAGGACGTCGAGGGCGAGGCCCTGGCCACGCTGGTCGTCAACAAGCTGCGCGGCACCCTGCAGGTCGCAGCCGTTAAGGCTCCTGGCTTCGGCGATCGCCGGAAGGCCATGCTGGAGGACATCGCCATCCTCACCGGCGGCGAGGTCATCTCTGAGGAGCTGGGCCGCAAGCTGGAGAACGCCACGGTCGAGTCCTTCGGCCAGGCCCGCCAGGTGCGCATCGAGAAGGAGAAGACCACGATCATCGATGGCGCCGGCTCGGCCGAGGCCATCAAGAACCGGGTCGCCTCCATCAAGCGGCAGATCGAGGAGACCACGTCCGACTTCGACCGCGAGAAGCTGCAGGAGCGGCTGGCCAAGCTGGCCGGCGGCGTGGCGGTCATCAAGGTCGGCGCGGCCACCGAGGTCGAGCTGAAGGAGAAGAAGCTGCGCATTGAGGACGCCCTGAACGCCACCCGGGCGGCCGTCGAGGAGGGCATCGTCGCCGGCGGCGGCGTCGCGCTGCTCCAGGCCCAGAAGGCCATCGACGAGCTCATCACCAAGCTCGAGGGCGACGAGAAGGTCGGCGCCCAGATCGTCCGGCGGGCCGTTGAGGAGCCGCTGCGCTGCATCGTCGAGAACGGCGGCCATGAGGGCTCCGTCGTGGTCGAGAAGGTCCGCAACCTGCCGGCCGGCCAGGGCTTCGACGCCCTGAAGGAAGAGTACGTCGACATGGTCCACGCCGGCATCATCGACCCGGTGAAGGTCACCCGCTCCGCACTCCAGAACGCTGCCTCCATCGCGGCCCTGATCCTGACCACCGAGGCGGCCGTGACGGAGAAGCCGGAGAAGAAGGAGAACAACGCCAACCCCGGCATGGGCAGCATGGACATGATGTAAGGGTCAGCCACGGGCAGCCGTCCGGATGCACAGCCGGTTTGACGGCCAGTCTGCGGCGGATTGCCACGAGCACCCCCCAGTTCACCGCTGGGGGGTGCTCCTTTTATGATAAGATAGTCCAAACATGGGAGGTGGAGCCGGTGGTCAGAGCGGTCCTTTTCGACCTGGACGAGACGCTCCTCCTGGACGAGCCGGTGACGCGGGAGGCCCTGGCCGCGGCGGCGGCCCTGGCGGGGCCGCAGGTCGATCCGGTGCGGCTGGCGGAGCGGGCCTGGGCCGAGGCCAGGCGCCTGTGGGCGCAGGGCCCCCACGCCGCGTACTGCGAGCGCATCGGCCACAGCGCCGCCGAGGGGCTCTGGGCGCGCTACGACCGGGGCGACCATCCGGCCATCGCCGGGCTGCGGACCTGGGCGCCCGGATACCGGGTGGCGGTCTGGCGGGCAGCGCTGGCAGAGCAGGGGATCCGCGACGACGGCCTGGCCGAGGCGATGGCGGAGCGGTTCGCCGCCGCGCGCCGGCGGTACCTGTGCTACCCGGAGGTCGACCCGCTGCTGGCCGCGCTGCGGGAGCGGGGCTACCGCCTGGGCATCGTCACCAACGGCGTGCCCGACCTGCAGCGGACCAAGCTCGAGGGGGCGGGCCTGAACGCGGCGTTCGACGCGGTGGTCATCTCGGGCGAGATCGACTGCGGCAAGCCGGAGCCGGGCATCTTCCACCACATCTGCCGCGCGTTGGCAGTCGAGCCCGGTGAGGCCGTGATGGTGGGTGATAACCCTGCGCGCGATGTGGCCGGCGGTCGCGCCGCCGGCTTACGCACCGTGTGGGTGCAGCGATTGGGCCGGGCGCGGGATCCCCGCCACCCGGCCGACCTGGAATGCATGGACCTCGCGGCGATCTTGCCGTGGCTGGACCGCCTGGCGTAAGCGCGGCCGGGCCCCCTGCATGCCGCAGGGGGCCCGAGGGTATCACCGTGACCGCCGGTGTTGCTGTGCCGGCGCCGGGAGTCCTAATCCGCCGCGCTCTCCGACCCGGTGGGCACAGGCTCCCGCAGGCCCACCAGCACCCAGGCCAGGTCGGCCAGCAGCAGGGCGCCGGTGACCGGGAAGACCGCCCGGGGGCCGAAGGCGGCCGCCAGTGCGCCGCCCACCAGCGGCCCGGCGGTGTTGCCCATGAACATCGCCGACTGGGTGACGCCGAACGCGCGGCCCTGGAGTTCCCGGGGCACGCTGCGGGCAATCAGGCCGTTGGCGGCCGGCATCAGACCGCCGGTGAAGAGGCCCAGCACGAACCGGAGGGCGATCATGTGCCAGACCTCGCTGGCCATGCCCTGCAGCAGGTACATCGCGGCGGCGCCGCCCAGGGCGGCCGCGATGATGGGCCGGCTGCCCACCCGGTCCGAAAGGCTGCCCACCGCCGGCGAGATGATCACCTGCGCCAGGCCCGTCACGCTGAAGACCAGGCCCGAGAGCAGCGAGACCCAGCCGGCGGGGGCGTCCAGCTCCTCCAGGTAAGTGGAGAGAATCGGCTCCGCGGTGAGCACCGAGAACATGTTCATGAAGAGAACCACCGCAACGCCCATCACCACGGGATAGCGGCGTACAATCGCCACGGCCGATCCGGTCTCCTGCCGCTCGCCGGCGGGAGCCGGAGTGAAGTGCTCCTGGATCGTGAACAGCACGATGAGGCCGGCCACCAGGCAGGAGCCGCCGGTGAGGAAGAAGATCGGGCGATAGCCGATCACCTGGGCCAGCAGGCCACCCACGATGGGTCCCAGAATCGACCCGGCCATGTTGCCGGTGCCCAGCATCCCGAGGGCCCGACCGGCCTGGTCACGCGGGGCGATGCCCGAGAGGTAGGCGGTGGCCGCCGCCGGGAAGCCGGCTGCGACGCCCTGCAGCAGGCGCAGGAGCAGCAGCTGCTGCGGCGACTGCGCAAAGCCCATCAGGGCGACGATGACCCCCATCACCAGCGTGCTGCGCAGCATCATGGGCTTGCGCCCCACCCGGTCCGACACCGCCCCCCACAGCGGCGATACGATGGCCATCGTCACGAAGTTCGCGGCGAAGATCACGCCAGACCAGAGGCTGATGGCCGGGCCCTGCACGCCGATCTCCGCCAGGTAGCGGGGCAGGAAGGGCATGATCAGGCTGAAGCCGACCTGAATGAGAAAGCTGCAGAACCACAAGATGTAAAGATCACGACGCCAACGCGCCATTTTCATACATACCCCCAATAGTCAACGACGCTAATTATCATAGCACCGTAACAGCTTGGTGTCCATTGCAGAGGAATCAACGGCAGAATGGGCGAAGTTTTAAAGCTACGGCTACGCCTCCACACGGGAGGGAATTTTGAATGGAAACGGCACATCAGGAGCGGCCAGACACCCGCGTCGAGCGCTACCTGGTCGGCGGCCTTCTCGCAGCGGCCCTGGCGGGCATCGGCTGGCTGATTGCCCGCCTCCGCGGCGCGGCGGCCGGTCCGCACCCGCTGGAGTTCGTGGGGCTTGTGCTCTTGCTGGTCCTGGTCGCCTACCTGTGCCTGTTGGGTCATGAACTGCTCACCGTTTGCTACCTGTTGGGGGAACAGGAGCTGCGGGTCTGCCAGGGCCGCCGGATGGCGATCATCGACCTCACGCGGCCCATGCGGCTGCACCGCTGGTTGAACCGCTGGAACGGCGAGGCCGCACCCCGGGAGCTGGGCGGGCTGGTGGTAGAGTGGTACCCGCCGCTGGCCGTGGTCCGCACCGGCATCTGGGTGGTGGAGGGGGAGGACCCCGCCGGGCAGCGACGGGCGCTGGCCCTGCGGCCCTCGCCGCGGCTCCTGGCCCTGCTCCGGGAGTGGGCGGTGCCGAGGTGGGGGGAGGAGCATGGCGAAACTCCTTGGTTCTGAACTGGTACTCGTCCTCTTGACGGGCCTGTTCGCCGCCCTGGGCGCTCCCTGGCTTTCCGGGCGGCCCGCTTCGTTTGCGCTCTTCCTGGTGGGTCTCCTGATGGCTACGGCCTTCGTGGGGCTCTATGCGCTGGCCAACCTGGCCGGGAGGCGCCTCCGGCCGGCGGTGAGCCTGGCCGTGGGAGGCGCCGCCCTGGTGCTCACGCTGTGGAGACCGGCCGAAGGCGTCACCCATCTGGTGGGCGTCGCCGCCGGCGCGCTGCTGACCCTGCTCGGCGCCGCCTTCCGGCGGGGGGCGGGCAGCAGCCTGTTCGCCTACGCCGTGCCGCTGCTGGCTGCCCATTACCTGCTCCTGCCGCTCCTGGGTCCGGTCCAGGCGGCACGGCAGGTTGCGGCGCAGTGCGCGGTGTTCTATTTCTTCGGCCGGGGTCTCGTTCGGCTGGCCGCCCCCACCTCCGCCGAGGGCAATCCGGAGGCGGGGCCCCTCGTCCACCGGCCGGTTCCCGACCGGGTGGTTGGTCTGGTGGAGGCCACGGCGCGCCGCCGCGCCCGACCCTACGCCACCCGGGCAGACGGGAGCCGTGACGAAGGCGCTATCTCCATCCTCTGCCCGGCCGCCGAGGCGTCCGCCCTGGCCGACCGCCTGCGGGAGGCCCTCGCCGCGTATCCGGTGGTCGTGACGCCCGGGCCGGAGGAGGAGCACGGGGCGCAACTGGTCATCCGCATGGCGAACCCGCACGGGCGGGCGCGCTAGCCACTGCTTTCCAGGAAAAACGGTCCCGGGTCCTGCTGGACAGGACCCGGGATTGGTTTATGATGAAGGAGGTTTAGAGGGCGTACCAGCTGCGGAACAGGTCAGGCTTCGACTGCCACTTGCGCTCGGCGCAGGCGACCATCTCCACGCTGATCCCCAGGTCGTCAGCGACCTCCTTCCGGCTCCGGCCCGCCTTGCGCTGCGTCACGATAGCCTCCACATCTTCGGGCATCAGCTGCCAGATCGTCATTTTCGGGTCGCCTCCTTTTCTTGCTCTCATCTCTTGGTCTGGCTATAGCATACCAGCGGCGACTTCTGATAACATCGTTAACAAAGACGATTTTGGTTCGTACTTCCATCTGATGTGGATCCTCCTCCATTGGGAGGAGGGATCAGGGATTGCATCTTTATGCATGGCGCGTTATGATTATGCAACAAGAGCCGAGTAGGGGGCTTGCAGAATGACCATCCGGGCAGGCATTGCCGGGGCCACCGGCTACGCGGGGGTCGAGCTGATCCGGCTGTTGGGTATTCATCCGGAGGTGCAGGTGGTGCTGGCCGGCACCGAGAGCTACCAGGGGCAGGAGCTGGCCTCGGTCTATCCGCACCTGCGCGGCCGGATTGACCTGGTGGGACAGGAGGCGGCCGCAGAGGCCCTGGCGGCCTGCGACGTCGTCTTCGCCTCCCTCCCCCACGGGGTGACGATGGCGCTGGCGCCGGCCGTGCTGGGGGCCGGCAGGCGGCTGATCGACCTGGGCGCCGACTTCCGCCTGCGGGACGTGGCCACCTACGAGGCCTGGTACAAGAAGGCGCACACCGCGCCGGACCTCGCGGCCGAGGCGGTCTACGGCCTGCCGGAGCTGTACCGAGAGCAGGTGCGCGGGGCCCGCCTGGTGGCCAACCCCGGCTGCTACCCGACCGCGTGTGCGCTGGCGTCGGCGCCGCTCCTGAAGGCAGGGGTGGTGGAGACCCGCGGGATCATCTTCGACGCCAAGTCCGGCGTCTCCGGCGCTGGCCGGGGCGTGAACCTGGGCGTTCACTTCTCCGAGGTCAACGAGAACTTGAAGGCGTACAACATCGCGGGGGACCACCGGCACACGCCCGAGATCGAGCAGACTCTCTCCGACCTGGCCGGAGAGCGGGTGGTGGTCAGTTTCACCCCCCACCTGGTGCCGATGACGCGAGGCATCCTGGCCACCGGCTACTTCACGCTGCGCCGTGACCTGAGCACGGAGCAGGCGGTGGAGCTGTTCCGGGAGTTCTACGCCGGCGAGCCCTTCGTGCGGGTGCGCCCCGCCGGCGACCTGCCTGCGACGAAGCAGGTCTGGGGTTCTAACTACTGCGACATCGGCGTGAAGGTGGACCGGCGCACCGGCCGGGCCCTGGTGATCAGCGTGATCGACAACCTGGTGAAGGGCGCGGCCGGTCAGGCCATCCAGAACATGAACCTGATGTTCGGCCTTCCCGAGACAACCGGGCTGCTCGAGGCCGCACCGGTATATCCCTAGAGCTTACACCCACGGAGGGGATCCCATGCAGTTTCGGAAGGCCGTGATGGCGGACATTCCGGCGGTCCACGAGATCATCAACGGGTATGCGGCGCAGGGGCTGATGCTCAGGCGGCCCCTGCTGATGCTCTACGAGTCTGTGCGCGACTTCACGGTGGCGGTGGACGACGACGGGCAGGTGGTCGGGGTGGCCGGCCTGCACATCATGTGGGAAGACCTGGCCGAGATTCGCTCGCTGGCGGTGAGGCCCGGTCTTACCGGGAAGGGCGTGGGCCGCGGCCTGGTGGAGCACCTCCTGGAGGAGGCCCGCACCCTGGGGTTGAAGCGCATCTTCGCCCTTACCTACCAGCCGGGCTTCTTCAAGAAGTACGGCTTTCAGGAGGTCGCGAAGGATCGCCTGCCGCAGAAGGTCTGGAAGGAATGCATTTACTGTGACAAGTTCCACAACTGCGACGAGATCGCGATGATCCGCTGGCTGGTGCCGCCTGAGCAGCAGGTGGACGAGGCCTACGAGATCCCGCTCGTCGCCAGGCCCAACTGGGTGCGATGAAGGAGAGGTGGCGGACGTGAAGGTGGGCGTGACGGCGCCGGCCGGCTTTATGGCAGCGGGAGCAGCGGCGGACATCAAGGGGAACGGCAGCGGCAAGAAAGACATCGCCCTCCTGGCCTCGCGGGTACCGTGCACCGCGGCCGGGGTCTACACCACCAACCTGGTGAAGGCGGCGCCGGTGCTCGTGACGCAGCGTCGCACCGGGGCAGGGCGGCTGCAGGCCGTGGTGGTCAACTCAGGCAACGCCAACGCCTGCACCGGCGCGCAGGGGCTCCGGGACGCGGAGGAGATGGCCCGGCTGGCGGCCGAGGCCCTCTGCCTGAGCCCCGAGCTGGTGGGGGTCGCCTCCACGGGCGTGATCGGGGTGCCCCTGCCCATGGACCGGGTGGCGGCGGGCATCGCCGCCGCGGCGGCCGCTCTCTCCCCGGACGGGGGCGAGGACGCCGCCCTGGCCATCATGACCACGGACACCTACCCCAAGCAGACGGCGGTGCAGGTGGAAATCGGCGGCAAGGTGGCGACCATCGGGGCCATGGCCAAGGGGTCGGGCATGATCCACCCCAACATGGCCACGATGCTCTGCTTCGTCACCACCGATGCGGAGGTTTCACCCGGGGCCCTGCAGGCGGCGCTCAGGCAGGCCGCGGACCGTTCCTTCAACATGATCACGGTAGACGGCGACACGTCTACCAACGACATGGTGGTCGCCCTGGCGAATGGCCTCGCCGGCACCCCGAAGGTAGCGCCGGGCACCCCCGAGTACCAGGTCTTCGCCGATGCCCTGGAGCAGGTGCTGATCCACCTGGCCCGGGAGATCGCCCGCGACGGCGAGGGCGCCACCAAGTTGATCGAGGTGCGGGTGAAGGGCGCCCGCAGCCTGGAAGACGCCCGCAAGGCGGCCCGGGCGGTGTGCGGCTCGAGCCTGGTGAAGGCGGCGGTCTTCGGCGCGGACGCCAACTGGGGCCGGGTGCTGGCCGCCCTGGGCTACTCAGGGGCGCAGTTTGACCCCGCAAGGGTGGACCTCTGGCTGGGCGGCCTGCAGATGATGGCCGCGGGCGCCCCGGTGCCGTTCGACGAGGAGGTGGCGGCCGCGCTGCTCCAGCAGCCGGAGGTGGTCTTCACCGCCCACCTGCACGCGGGGGACGCCGAGGCCACCGCCTGGGGCTGCGACCTCACCTACGACTACGTGCGGATCAACGGGAGTTACCGGACCTAGCCCCGGAAGGTGGGCAGGGAACGCAAGGGGGCTGAGGACCTGGCCAGCGCCGGGTCCTCAGCCCCTCCGTTGCCGAGGGCGCTTGCTTCCCTTTCCGAGGCGTGCAAACCCCCGACGCGGTCAGGTGTTACCCACCGCCCCGGGTCGCCCGCAGGCGGAGTCCTTTCGCCACCGCCTCCACGGCCTCGGACTCCCCCTCGCACTCCACGATCACCCGCGGCCAGACCAGGCCAAAGGCCCGGTGCTCGCCCACCGTCAGCTGCGCGGTCCAGCCCGGTCCGACCACGCTGCCGTCGGGCCGGTTCTCACCGCCCAGCGCCTGCAGGTAACTGCGGATCTGCGCTTCCGTGCTGCCGCGGAGGTCAAGTGTCAGGCGCACCACGAAGAACCCCTCCCTGTCGCGGCGGGCGGAGCCCTCGCCGCCTCCCGGCCCTGCCGGCGGTGGCCGGCGAAGACCCTGACTGCGTTCTTCGGCCCGTGCGGCGGTGGCTCCTGCCGGGCTGCCCCGTTGCGGCAGCGGACCTGCAAAGTATGAACCGTATTGACCCAAAGCGAGTCTGATCGGGCAGGAAGGGGTGCGTTGAAGCAGAAAACATACAGAACCGGAGGCGAGGGGGAGGGAGCGTGACCATGCGCCAGAAAGCCTACGCCCTCATCGTGGAGAACGGGCGGCTGCTGCTGGTCCGGTACTACTACCCCAAGGAGAACGCGTGGTTCTGGAACTTTCCCGGGGGCACGGTGGAACCCGGCGAGACGCTGGAGGAAGCCCTGCGCCGTGAGTTGATCGAAGAGTGCTGCGTCGAGGTGGAGGTCGGCCCCATGCTCCTGAGGGAGGTGGTGCCCGGGCGCAACTACGTGCGTCACTTCTTCCGCTGCCGCATCAAGAGCGGCCGCCCGCGGGTGGGTACGGACCCCGCGACCAACGACTCCATCGGCGCGCTGGCCTGGGTCGACCCGACCGATCCTGGTGCTTGCGGCGGGTGGGGGCGGCGGAACCTGCCGCAGGTCGCCCGGGCCTTGGGCCTCACGCCGCGCCGGCGGAACCGGCTGCCTGCGCCGGTGCCCCGCCAGGCGGCGCCGAAATAGAATAGCACCGAATCGTGGGGGAGGGTCTCCGGGGTGTCGGTGCAGGTGATGCACCAGGGTTCGTCGCCCAGGCGGATGCTGACGGCGACGACCGCCTTGCTGGTCGTGCAACAGCTGGCACTGTGGGACTTGAACGATCAGCAGTTCCGTCTTCTCTACGCCTTGATATTCCTTGCGACGGCGGCCTTTCTGGGGGATGGGCACAGCCGCTACGCGGTCCTCGCCGGGCCCGTGCTTCGCGTGGCGTTCGGGCTGCAGCGGGAGCCGATTCCGCTGGCCGGCGCCGAGGTGAAGGCGCTCCGAAACGGATGGCAGCTTCGCTGGTCCGACGGGCGCACCGTGCGAAGGCTTTCGCTCGACACGCCGGAGGATTTTCGGGAGGCGGTGGAACGGGCCGTGGAGCGGGCCCGCACGGCCGAACCCGGATCGGTGCCCCGCACGCCCCGTGAGGCCGCAGAGGCCGTGCCGGTGTTCCAGCGCACGGCGCTCCGGGAGCGCTGGCTCGCCCTCGCCCTGCTGGTCGTGGCGGTGACGCTCCTGTCGCTGTGGCTGAACCATCCGGCGCCTCTGTTTGCCGTGCCGGTGCTGATCTGGTTCCAGGACCGCATCTTTGCCGGGACCACACTCCTGCTGTGCGACGGCACCCTCTGGTTCCTCGGCGAGCAGGAGCCGGTCTACCAGGTTCCGCTCGCGCACGTCCGGTCCGTGGAGCCCCGGGGGCGGAGGCAGGTCCTGCTCCGCCTGGACGATGCCAGGTTCCCCACGCTGAAGCTGGTGCGGTACCACGGGGGCGTGGACGCACTGGCGGTGCTGCAGCGGGCCGTCGGCGGAGAGCCGCTCTTGCTTCCGGACCGCGCGGGCGCAGGTAGGCCGGCGAGCGGCGCTGGGCCGTCGGACGGGGGCAAGCCCTTCCGTTGTGCCCTCTGCGGGCGGCCGGTACCGGGAAGCCCGGCACCGGGGGCCATACATATCTGCGAACGGTGCCAGCACAAGGTGCGCTACGAGGCGGAAGAGACGGGCCACGGACTGAAGGGAAAGGAGCCGAAGCCCATGTGAGGGCGGCCGGCTCCTTGTTGCATGTGAATGCACTTGGCGGTATAATTATTCAACCACACCGCAGGAGGCGGGTTCGTTGAACCAGATGGCGCTGGACAAGGCCGCGGTGCTGGCCGAGGCGCTGCCTTACATCCGGCAGTTCTCAGGCAAGACCGTGGTCATCAAGTACGGCGGGGCCGCGATGGCCGCGGCGGATCTGAAGGCCGCCGTGATGCAGGACATCGCCCTCATGAAGTACGTGGGAATGCACCCCGTTGTCGTCCACGGCGGGGGCCCTGAGGTTTCCAGCATGGCGCGGCAGATGGGCATCGAGCCGCGGTTCGTCGACGGCCTCCGGGTCACCGACGCCGAGACGATGGCCATCGCCCAGATGGTGCTGGTGGGGAAGACCAACCGGGAGATCGTCACGCACCTCTGCGCGCAGGGGGTGAAGGCGGTGGGCCTCTCGGGGCAGGATGCCGGGCTCATCCGGGCCGTGCCGCACCGGCACCGCTCGGCCCGGACCGGCGAGGAGGTCGACCTCGGCTTCGTGGGCGACGTGGCCGCCGTCGACACCGCGGTGCTGGAGACGCTCACCACTGCCGGCTACGTGCCGGTGATCGCCCCCATCGGCCTGGGGCCCGAGGGGCAGCCCTACAACATCAACGCCGACACCGTGGCCGGGGCCATCGCCGCAGCGCTGAAGGCGGAGAAGCTGGTGCTGCTCACCGACGTGGAAGGGGTCCGGGCCGACAGGGACGACCCCGGGAGCCTGCTGAGCCGGGTGACGGTGCAGGAGATCCGGGAGTGGATGGCCGACGGCCGGCTGGAGGGCGGGATGATCCCCAAGCTTCAGTGCTGCATCACCGCCCTGGAGGCGGGCGTCAACCGGGTGCACATCATCGACGGCCGGGTGCCCCACAGCCTGCTGCTGGAGATCTTCACCCACGAGGGCGTGGGCACGATGGTCGTGAAGTAGGAACCGGTGGGTGCCGGCACCGACGGGAAAGAAGGAGATGGCGGGGATGACGGGATCGGAGAGCGCCGCCCTGATGGCCAGGGCGGACAGGCATACCATGAACACGTACGCGCGGTACCCGATTGCCCTGGTGCGCGGCGAGGGGGTCCGCTGCTGGGACGCCGACGGCAAGGAGTACCTGGACTTCCTCGGCGGCATCGCCGTGAACGTGCTGGGCCACGCCCACCCGGCGGTGGTGGAGGCCATCGCCGCCCAGGCGCGGAGGCTCATCCATTGCTCCAACCTGTACTACAGCGAGCCGATGGCGGCGCTGGCCGAGCTGCTCACCCGGAGCGGCGGGCTGGACCGGGTCTTCTTCTGCAACTCCGGCGCCGAGGCCAACGAGGGCGCCATCAAGCTGGCCCGCAAGTACCAGTGGCGGAAGGGGCGCAAGGAGAAGAACCGCATCGTCTCGCTCACCCACTCCTTCCACGGGCGCACCCTCGCCACCGTGACGGCCACGGCAAAGCCGGCGATCCAGGAGGGCTTCGGCCCGCTGCCCGAGGGCTTTGACCACGCCGAGGCCGGCGACGTGGCGGCGCTGGAGGCGGCGGTGACGGAGAAGACCGCGGCGGTGATCGTGGAGCCGGTGCAGGGGGAGGGCGGGGTGATGCCCCTCTCCCGGGAGTACCTGGCGGCTGCCCGCGCCATCTGCGACGCGCGCGGCGCCCTCCTGATCTTCGACGAGGTCCAGTGCGGCATGGGCCGGGTGGGCACCCTCTTCGCCTACCAGGCCTTCGGGGTGAAGCCCGATATCCTCACCCTGGCCAAGGGGCTCGGGGGCGGCGTGCCCATCGGCGCCGTCTGCGCCACGGAGGAGGCGGCCACCGGCTTCGCCCCCGGGGACCACGGCACCACGTTCGGCGGCAACCCCCTGGCCTGCGCCGCCGCACTGGCCACGGTGAAGACCCTGCTGGCGGAGGACCTGCCGGCGCGCGCCCGGGCCATGGGCGCATACCTTCTGTCCGGGCTCAAGCAGCTGCAGGCGAAGCATCCGGACCTCGTCAAGGAGGTCCGGGGGATGGGGCTGATGCTGGGCATGGAGCTCACCCGGCCGGCCGCCCCGGTGCTGGCCAAGTGCCACGAACTGGGGCTCCTGGTGAACGTGACGGCCAACACGGTGATCCGGCTCCTGCCGCCCTACATCATCACGGAGGCGGACGCCGACCGGGCCCTGGCCATCCTGGACCAGGCGCTGGCGGCGGTGGGCGAGGCGGATTAGCAGGATGTGGTTCCAACAAGGCGACCGCCACCACAAATCACGAGGGGACCTGCGTGAATGTGCGCAGGTCCCCTCGAACCGTTCATAGCACGACTCGCTTTTCGCCGCTACTCCGACTCGGACTTGGACTCCGCCGTCGCTGCCACGGGCACCGGCTCGGACGCCTGGGCGCCGACCTCGACGGGCTGGTGGTCGAGGCCGGGGATCTTCTTCATCAGGTCCTGAATCGACACGCCGGTCAGCCCCTCCAGCACGGTCGGGGCGGTGGCCACCAGCTTGGCGACGTCGTTCATGAACTTGTTGATGCCCACCTCGCCGTCGCCCTGCGAAAGGATCGTGACCTTGTCGATGCGGGTGAGCGGCTCGGCCGCGGCCCGCATGAGCTCAGGCAGCACCGGCAGCAGCTTGTCGAGGATGGCGGCCTGGCCGTATTCCTTGTACGCCTCGGCCTTGATGCGCATGGCCTCGGCTTCGGCACGGCCCTTGGCCAGGATGACCTCGGCCTCGGCGAGACCCCGCTGCTTCACCACGTCGGCTTCGGCCTCGCCGGACATCCGGATGGCCTTCGCCTCGGCCTCGGCCTCGATCTCCCGCTTGCGGGCCTGTGCCGCAGCGAGGGTCTCCTGTTTCTGCCGCTCGATCTCGGCCTGCTTCAGCACGGTGGCGATGAGTTCCTTCTCACGCCGCAGGATTTCGGCCTCCTGGACCTTCACCTGCTCCTGCCGCTCGATCTGCTGCACGCGGACCTGCTCGGCGATCACCTGCTGCTGCATCACGTTGGCCTCGATGTCGTAGGCCTTGTCGGCCTGCGCCTGCGCCCGCTTGGTCTCGGCCTCGAAGGCCGCTCGCTTCAGGTTCAGGTCGCGCTGCGCCTCGGCCTGCTTGGCCAGCGACTCGGACTGGGCCAGCACCGTTTCCTGCTCGGCCTTCGCCTTGGCGATGGCCGCCTCCCGCATGGCCTCGGCCCGCTTGATCTCGGTGTCGCGCTGGGCCTCGGCGGCGGCAATCTCGGCCGCCCGCTTGATGCGCTCGGTGTCGGGCCGGCCCATGTTGTTGATGTAGTCGTTCTTGTCCTTGATCTCCTTCACGGTGAAGGAGACGACCTCAAGGCCCATCTTCGCCATGTCGTCGGCGACGTTGGCCCGCATGCGGTCGGCCACCATCTCGGGCTCCTTGACGATCTGCTCCACCGTCAGCTGGCCCACGATGCCCCGCAGGTGGCCCTCCATGACGAGCTTGAGGATCTCGTGCTGTTCCTTGATGGATTTCGACAGGAACTGCTCGGCCGCGGTCAGGATGGACTCGGTGTCAGATTTCACCTTGATCTGCGCCACCGCCTCCACGGTGACCGCGACGCCCTGGACGGTGTAGAAGTCCTGCTGCGGGACCACGTCGAAGGACATCAGTTCCAGGGAGAGCTCCTGGGCTGACTGGATCAGCGGCCACACGACCAGGCCGCCGCCCTTGGTGACGCGGGGCCCGCCAAAACCGTAGACGATGAGTGCCCGGTTGGGCGGCACCTTGCGGTACATCGAGGCCAGGAGCGCGAGCAGGATCAGGACGCCGACGATGGTCAGGCCGGCGTAGATCAGAGGACCCCAGTTCATCCGTTCTCAATCCCCCTTACCACGTTCTCTTTCATGAACTCTCGCCATGGCTGGACGTAGGCGACGCCCCGCTCATAGCGCAGGATCACGACCTCTTCGCCCTTGGGGATGGGGCGCCCGTCCGCAGAGCGGGCCGCCGACACCATGCGGGAGCCGTGCTGCCGGTAGACCACCTCCCCTGTGCCCCCTTCCCGGATCGACACCGTCAGCTTCCCGACGATGCCCGTGTAGCTGGTGGGCGGCAGGGGACGCTCGCCCCGGATCAGGAAGCGCTGCCAGCGATAGATCAGCCAGCCGGTGGTGAAGGCGCCTGCCGCCGCGCCGACCAGGGAGAGCCACACGACAGCCGGCCCGAGGGAGGAGACCAGGTAGCCGACCCCGCCGAAGCCCATGAGCGCCGCCATGAGGGTCTGGAAGTTGATGGGCGAGATGGCGGCCGCCTTGCCGATGTGGCCCTTCTGCCCGTGGGCCATGTCCGCGTCGGCGGAGAGGTCCACGGCCGGCGGGGTCGCCAGGTCGCCCCCGTGGGCGAGATCGGCGCCTGCCGAGAGGTCGCCACCGACGGAAAGATCACCGCCGGCCGAGAGATCTGCACCGGCCGAGAGATCTGCACCGGCCGAGAAGTCCGCACCTGCGGAGAGATCGCCACCGTGAGAGAGGTCACCGCCGTGGGAGAGATCTCCGGCCTTACCGCCCATGTTCAAAAAGCCGAGGATGGCCGACACGAGCGTAAGGCCAAAACCGACATAAAAGGTGTAAAGGAAGACGGACGTCACGAGGCCACACCCCCCGGAGCGGATGGCGTTGTCTCTGCCTATAAGACCCGCAGCCGGCCCGGTTTGGTTCTGAGTCATCCGTTTTCCCGGCAGGAACCGTTGTCCTGCCCGGGCCAGCTTTTTGTAAGCAATTTCCAGGCGTTGACCTGTGCGGAGATTCGACCCGCCGTTGCACATGCTGACGGAAGACGCATCGACGCACGAAGGGAGAGACAGCCATGTCCAAGATCGTGCTCATCGGTTGCGGCCAGGTCGGAGCGACCTTCGCCTACACGGTGCTGCTCAAGGGACTTGCCAACGAGCTGGTGGTGATCGACGCCAACAAGGAGAAGGCATTGGGCGACGTGCTGGACCTGAACCACGGCCTCATGCTTGCCCACCCGCTCAAGATCCGGCTGGGCGACTACCCCGACTGCGAGGGGGCCGACATCATCGTGATCGCGGCCGGGGCGGCCCAGCGGCCGGGCGAGACGCGCACGGACCTCATGGGCCGGAACGTGGCCATTTTCGACCAGATCATCTCCCAGGTGACCCGCTACAACCACGACGGCATCCTGCTCATCGCGACCAACCCGGTGGACATCCTGACACAGGTGGCCCTCAAGCTGTCGGGCTGGCCGCCGAACCGGGTGATCGGCTCGGGCACCCTGCTCGACAGCTCCCGCCTGCGCTACCTCATGGCCACCCGGTTCGGCGTGGATCCGCGGTCGGTGCACGGCATGATCATCGGCGAGCACGGCGACAGCGAGCTGGCCGTCTGGTCCCAGGCCAGCGTGGGCGGCGTCCCGATCGACAGCCCCGAGGCCGGGGACCGCTGGCGCCTCACGCCGGAGGAGCGGGTCCAGATCCTCGAGGAGACCCGCAACGCGGCCTACCAGATCATCGCCGCCAAGGGTGCGACCTACTACGCCATCGCCCTGGCGCTGGCCCGCATCTGCGAGGCGATCCTGCAGGACCAGAAATCCATCCTGCCGGTCTCCACCTACCTGCAGGGCTACCACGGCATCGACGGGGTCTGCCTGGGGGTTCCGTGCGTGGTGGGCCGGCACGGGGTCGAGGAGATCATCCAGCTGCCGCTGGCGCCTGAGGAGGAACAGGAGCTCAGGGCCTCCGCGGCGAAGCTGCGCGGCTTCCTGACCGAGATCGGCTTCTAGGCGCAACGCAAGTCTGCCGGAAGGTGCGAGTAGACTATTGCATGACGCCGCGATCTGCTATACTCTTACCTAGAATGGTTCTCGCTGTGGGAGGTGAACGCCATGACGCCAACCAGGAACGACACTGCTGACATGCAGCACGAAGACTCGTTCTCGGCCGGGCTCCGCGCGGCGGGGCTGAAGCTGACGGCTCAGCGCAGCGCCATCTGCAAGGCCCTGGCCGACATGGCGGGCAAGCACCATCCCACGGTGCAGGAGATCTTCG
Source organism: Symbiobacterium sp. (assembly GCF_040797425.1). NCBI lineage: Bacteria > Bacillati > Bacillota > Clostridia > Eubacteriales > Symbiobacteriaceae > Symbiobacterium > Symbiobacterium sp. Next base: position 77,433 of record NZ_JBFNEH010000009.1, read on the forward strand.
AGGCCGCCCGACGGTACCATTCGGGCGTGAGCCTCGCCACGGTGTACAACACGCTGACCGTCCTGAAGGAGCGGGGGCTGCTCTACGAGCTGGGCCCCGACGCAGCCGGCGCCGTCCACTACGAGCTCGACGTGGACACGCACATCAACGTCGTCTGCATTCGCTGCAAGCGGGTGATCGACCTGCCCCACGTCTCCACCGGGATGGAGGAGGCGGTCGCCCGGCAGACCGGCTTCCGGGTGATCGGCGCCCAGATGCTTTACTATGGCATCTGCCCCGCCTGCAGCGGGGAGGGCGTCGCGGACTAGGAACACGTACAATGCCGCCACGGCACACCGCCGTGGTGGTTTTTTTATCTGAAATCCCAACAGGCCCTTGCCAACCGCCGCGGGCGGAGCTAGAATGATTCTAGCTTAGAACGGTTCTACAGTAGGGGGTGGTCCGGTGACTCCGAGGACGGGGCACTGGCTGGATGACGAACTGCGGCCGCTGGTCTGGGCGACCGTGCTCAGCGGGTTCTTCCTCGTGCTGGGCTGGGCGCTGGAGCATGGAGCGCCGGGCCTGTCGGCGTGGTCGGCCGTGGCTTACGCGGCCGCCTACGTCAGCGGCGGTTACCTGCGGGTGAAGGATGGGCTGGCCGCCTTGCGGCGGGGCAGCTTGAACATCGATATGCTGATGGTGATGGGCGCGATGGGCGCTGCCGCCCTGGGGCGCTGGGGCGAGGGTGCGGTGCTCATCTTCCTCTTCGCCCTCTCCAACGCGCTCGAGGAGTTCGTGTCGGGTAGGACGCGGCGGGCGATCGAGGCGCTGATGACGCTGCGGCCGGAAGAGGTGCTGGTGCGGCAGGAGGACGGCGCGGAGCGGCTGGTGCCGCTGGAGCAGGTGCAGCCGGGCGATCTCGTGGTGGTGCGGCCCGGCGAGCGGGTGGGAATCGACGGCGTCGTGGTGGAGGGCCGCTCGGCCATCGACCAGGCCCCCATCACCGGCGAGTCGGTGCCGGTGGCCAAGGAGGCGGGTTCGCCGGTCTACGCCGGCAGCCTCAACACCACGGGCAGCCTGCTGGTCAGGGTGACGAAGCCCGCCGGGGAGTCGACCCTGGCCCGGGTGATCCGGCTGGTGGAGCAGGCGCACGAGCACAAGGCCCGGGCCCAGCGTGCCGTTGACTGGATCGACCGCTACTATACGCTGATCGTGGTGGCCGTAGCCCTGCTCACCTGGACCCTGCCCCCGCTCGTGGCCGGGTGGGCGTGGTCGGACAGCTTCTACCTGGCCATGCAGCTCCTGGTGGTGATGTCGCCCTGCGCGCTGGTGATCGCCACCCCGGCGGCACTCCTCTCCGGCATCGCCGCCGGTGCCCGGCAGGGCATCCTGTTCAAGGGCGGCGTCCACCTGGAGCAGGCGGGGGACATTAAGGTCGTCGCATTTGACAAGACCGGCACCCTCACCGAGGGCCGGCCGCGGCTGACGTCGCTCTGCCCCGCGGAGGGGGTTGCCGAGACGGAACTGCTCCGGCTGGCGGCATCCGCCGAGCTGCGCTCGGGTCACCCGGTGGGAAGGGCAATCGTGGCGGCTGCCCGGCGGCAGCTGGAGGAGCTGCCCGAGCCCGAGCAGGTGGAGGAGCAGCCCGGCCTCGGCGTGACCGCCCGGGTGGAGGGGCGGCTGGTGCAGGTGGGCAGCCGGCGCCTGTGGGAGGGCGCCCGCGCTGAGACCTCCCTCCGGTGGCTCCTCGCCCAGGCCGAGCGGCTGGAAGAGCAGGGCGAGACGGCGGTGCTGGTACTGGCGGAGGGGAAGCCCCTGGGCGTGCTCGGCGTCGCCGACCAGATTCGCCCGCAGGCCCGGGCCGTGATCGCCGCCCTGCGGGCCCAGGGCGTGGAGCGGATCGTGATGCTGACCGGCGACAACGAGCGGGTCGCCGCGGCGGTGGCGGCGGAAGCCGGCGTCGACGAGTACCAGGCCGGACTGCTGCCGGCCGACAAGCTGGAGGCCATCGCAGCGCTGGAGCGGCAGTACGGCCCCGTGGCCATGGTGGGAGACGGCATCAACGACGCCCCGGCCCTGGCGCGGGCCAGCCTGGGGGTGGCCATGGGCGGCGCCGGCAACGACGCGGCGCTGGAGAGCGCCGACGTGGTGCTGATGGCCGACGACTTCTCCCGCCTGCCTGAGGTCTTCCAGCTCGGCCGACGGGCCCGGCGGGTGGTCTGGCAGAACCTGGCCTTCGCCACGGGTGTGATCATGGTGCTGGTGACGACCAGCCTGCTCGGGAACCTTACGCTGCCGCTGGCGGTGGTGGGCCACGAGGGATCGACGGTTCTGGTGGCGCTGAACGGAATCCGGCTGCTCTTCGGCGGAGTGCGGCGGCGCCTTCCCGTCCCGGTGGCCGGCGTGGAGCAGGCCCGCGGCGTATAGCCAGTCATACTGCGCCCGGACGCCCGGTGACGGGGCGCCCGGGCCCCTGCGCGCAAAGGGACCCGGGAATCTGCCCGGGTCCCTATTGCATACTTATTCATATGGAGTTATAATCATGCACCAAAGAAGCCCCGGGCAGCGGGCTCAATACTGAGGAGGCGCCGGATTCATGGGGAACAAGAAGTGTGTGTTGGCTTATTCAGGCGGGCTGGACACGTCGGTCGCGATTCACTGGATCAAGGAGCACTACGACGCCGACGTGATCGCTCTGGCGGTGGACCTCGGGGCCAATGACAAGGACCTCGACTTCATTCAGAAGAAAGCGCTCTCCATCGGCGCCGTCAAGAGCTATGTATACGACGCGAAGCAGCAGTTCGCGTATGACTTCATCCTGTCGGCCCTGCAGGCCAACGCCTGCTATGAGTCCAAGTATTTCCTCTCTGCGTCGCTCTCCCGTCCGCTGATCGCCAAGCTGCTGGTGGAAGTGGCGGAGAAGGAAGGGGCTCAGTACGTCGCCCACGGCTGCACCGGCAAGGGCAACGACCAGGTGCGGTTCGACGTGTCGGTGGCCGCCCTCAACCCGAACCTTGAGGTGCTGGCCCCCGTGCGGGAATGGGCCTGGAGCCGGGAGGAGGAGATCGACTACGCCCAGCAGCACGGCATCCCGGTACCGGTGGGCAAGGAGAACCCCTTCTCCATCGACGTGAACCTGTGGGGCCGTTCCTGCGAGGCCGGCGTGCTGGAGGACCCCTGGGCCGAGGCCCCCGAGGAGGCCTTCGAGTGGACGGTGAACCCCAAGGACGCGCCCGACGAGCCCGAGTACGTGGAGATCGGCTTCGAACAGGGCGTGCCCGTCGCGCTGAACGGCGAGCGGATGGGGCTGGTGCAGCTGATCGAGCAGCTGCACGCCATCGCCGGCAAGCACGGCGTGGGCCGCATCGACCACGTGGAAAACCGGCTGGTGGGCATCAAGTCCCGCGAGGTTTACGAGATGCCGGCGGCCACAGTGCTCACCCTCGCCCACAAGGAGCTCGAGGCCCTCACCCTGCCCCGTGAGCTGCACCACTTCAAGCTGGGGCTGGAGCAGAAGTACGCCGAGCTGGTCTACAACGGCCTCTGGTTCCACCCGCTGAAGGAGGCGCTGGACGCTTTCATCAAGAAGTCGCAGGAGACCGTTACGGGCGAGGTACGGGTGAAGCTCTTCAAGGGCTCGGCCTTCTGCGTGGGCCGCAAGTCGCCGTACACGCTCTACTCCTACGACCTGGCCACCTACGACAAGGCCGACAAGTTCGACCACAAGGCCGCCAAGGGCTTCATCGACATCTTCGGCCTGCCCACCCGGGTGTACGCCGCGGTGCAGCGGAAGAACTGAACCGTACCCTGACGGACCGGGGTTGCCCCGAGAGCTGCCTGCTCTCGTTGGGCAGCCCCTTTTCCGCGCCGTCCGGCCTCCCCCGTCAGGGCAGGAAAGCGGTTGACCGGATGCGAACAAGAAAGCCATGAGAGGTGCGCCGTGCGCAGAGAGGGGAGGGATGCCCAGTGGCCCGCATCTACTACCGGCTGGTGCTCACCGTGCTCTGCGCGCTGGCAGCCTACGTGACGCCCGTCTATACCCTCTCCTACCCGTATTACCTGCCCTACTTCGCCGGCGGGCTCGTCGCGGCGCTGCTTGCCTGGTCCTTCCTTCAGCTGGCCATCCTCATCGAGCCTGAGGTGAAGCCGGGCGTGCAGTTCATCGTGGGCGCCGGCTTCGCCGTCATCTCCTGGGCGCATATCTCCATGGTGGCGGTCCTTCACATCATTCCGGCGGTGATGCGGGCCGGCCACCTGCTCGACACCTTCGACCCCGTCTGGATCCTGGGCGGCCTCTCGCCCCTGGTGGTGCCCGCGGCCGCGCTCGCATGCAAGCTGGCCGGCCGCCCGTTCCTGCCGTCCCTCGCGGCGGCGCTCTTCCGCTTCTCCGTGCCGCTCGGCCTCCTGAGCATCATCCCCCGGTTCCTGAACCTGCCCAAGCAGTTTCGCTGGCTCTTTCTCTTCACCGGCGTGATGTTTGTGGTGCTCGACGGACTGGGCTTCAGTCTGCGCCCGAGGCGCGGAGGCCAGTCGGCATAGCCTTTCGTGTCATCGCAATGGAGCCATCTGGCCAGTTGACCAACAATTTTCCAACCGATACCCTGAGAGTAACAACAGCGCCGAGCGTCAACGTCGGCAGCCATGCGCACGGCCGCCCGCACGGCCGTGCGTCCGGGTCAGCACAACACGGGAGCGACCGGTCTCGGGTCGGTCCCTTTTTTCGCAGTGGGCGGATTGCAACACCGATCACGGGAGGGGTATCATGACCGCACGCTTCGACCTCATCGTTGTCGGCGGCGGCCCGGCGGGCCTCGCTGCGGCCATCTGCGGGGCACGGTCCCGGCTGTCGACCCTGCTCATCGAGAAGGGGCAGCCCGGCGGCCGGGCCGCGCACATCATGCAGATCGATAATTTCCCCGGGGCCGGCTGTACCACCGGTCCCGATCTGGTCAGTCGTTTCCGGGGGCAGGCGGAGGCGCTGGGCGTCACCTTCCTGCAGGCCGAGGTCAGCCGCCTGGAGCCGGAAGGCCCGTTCAAGACCGTCTACACCAGGCAGGGTGTGGCGTATGAGGCCAGAGCGGTCATCCTGTGCCCGGGTGCCGAGCCCCGGACGCTGGGCGTGCGGGGCGAGGAGCGCCTCCGTGGCCGCGGCGTCCACTACGCGGTGGCGGATTCCGCCGCAGCCTGGGCCGGCCGGGACGTCGTGGTGGTGGGCGACGGCGACGCCGCGGTGGCGGCGGCCGTGCACTTGGCGCAGTCGGCCCGGAAAGTCTCGCTGGTCTGCATCCATTCCGAGGACCGCATGGACGCCTGCCCCGCCAGTCTGGCGCAGCTCCGCGGGAGCTCCGGCATTCAGGTGATTGCCCAGACGGCGGTGGAGGAGATTCAGGGCGAGGGCCGCGTGGAGCGGGTCGTGCTGAGGAGCCTGGTGAACGGAGAGCGCTGGACGCTCCCCGCCGACGCCGTTTTCGTGCTGGCCGGCATCACGCCCTGCACTGACTTCCTGCGCGGCAGCGGCATCCACCTGGACGCCCGGGGGTACATCATCGCCGATCCGGAGACGATGGCGACCAGCGTCGACGGCATCTACGCCGCCGGCGACGCCCGCCGCAAGTGGGTCCGTCAGGTGATCACCGCCGCTGCGGACGGCGCGATTGCGGCCCGGTCGGCCGAGCGCTTCCTGGCCGACGAGGAACTGGTGAACCACGAGCTGCTGGGACCGGCCGATCCGGTGTTGGCCGTGTTCTGGAGCCCCGCGGATCCGCTCTCGCTCGACGTGCTGCAGCAGGTGGAGCAGGTGGCCGGCAGCGCCGGCGGCCGGGTGCACGTGGTTCGGATCGACTGCCAGCAGTCGGCCCGCGTCGCCCAGCGGCTCGGGGTGGTGGAGGTGCCCACCGTGATGCTCTTCCACCGCGGTATCCCCCTGGCCACTCTGACGGAAGACTTCAACCACCTGGCAGACTGGGTGGCAGGGCACATGCCGGCAAGAATATGATGCAAACGCGGTCGCGGGGGGGGGGGGGGGGCGCCGGGCCGCCCCCC
>NZ_JBFNEH010000010.1:0-78901 GCF_040797425.1 Symbiobacterium sp.
GTCGGAGCGTTCGACCTGACACCGGAACCGAGTGCAGGGGAACCGCCGGAGCGTTCGACCTGACACCGGAACCGAGTGCAGAAGAACCGCCGGAGCGTTTGACTTGACAACGGGACCGAGTGCAGGGGAACCGTCGGAGCGTTCGACCTGACACCGGAACCGAGTGCAGGGGAACCGTCGGAGCGTTTGACCTCACAGCGAAACCGGGTGCCAGACCACCGTACCAGCGGTGGCGAAGCGAAAAGCGAAACGACGTGCAAGCCCGGCGCCGTGGGGCTCGATCCCAGGTGAGGCGCCGGGGAGGAGAGGGGCGTTGGCCACACGGCCAGCGCCCCTCTTTCCCATCCCCCGGGGGTGCCCTACCGGGCGGCGGCGTGCCGCTGCAGGTGACGGGCCCCGAAGCCGAGCGAGGCGACGGTCCAGGCGAGGAGCACGGCCAGGTCGACGGCGACGGAGGCGAGGCCGGCGCCCTCCAGCATGACCCGGCTGAGCGAGCGGACCATGTAGGTGGACGGGACCGCCTTGGCGACGTACTGCAGGAACGGCGGCGCCGCGTCCAAAGGCAGGAAGGCGCCCCCCAGGAAGGCAGCGGCGAGGCTGGCGAGCATGACCACGGGCTGCGCCGTCTCCACCCGGTGGAAGAGGCTGCCCAGGGCCAGCCCCAGCCCGAGCGGGGCCACGGTGCAGAAGACCAGTGCGACCAGCGTGCCGATGAGGTTCCTCGGGGGCGGAACGTCGAGGAAGACGATGCCCGTGACGAGGATCAGGGCCAGTTGGGCCGCGGCGAGCAGCAACTGGGCCACGAGGCGGGAGCTCAGCCACACCCCCGGGGTGAGGGGGGTGCTGAACAGGTGGCGGAGCAGCCCCGCCTCCTTCTGCGTCACCAGGGCGTGGGCGACGCCGGTGAGGTTGGCGTTCAGCAGCATGAAGGTCAGCATGCCCGGCATGAGATACGCCCGGGTCGACTCGAAGAGCAGCCCGAAGAGCAGCAGAAGCGAGGCCGGGGCGAACAGGTTGAACACGAGGGGCATGATGTTCCGGAACATGCGCTTGACCTCGATCCTGGTCAGGGTGCGCAGGCTGGTCCAGGCTTGCATCAGTTCGCCAGCCTCCTTCCGGTGAGGGCGAAGAAGACGTCCTCCAGCGTGGCGGTGCGCAGGTTCATCTCGGCCAGCTCCCAGCCCCGCAGTTGCGCCAGCCGGGCGAAGGCGCTGAGCGTTTCGGCGGGACGGCTGGTGTGGAGGCGGATCTCCCCCTGCTCCACGGCCGCCCGGCTCACGCCGGTGAGCTCGGCCAGGGCAGGCTCGTCGGCGCACGGTTGCTTCAGCGTGACGGTGAGCACACTGTCCGGCCCGTGCTCGGCGATGAGCGCCGACGGCGGTCCCGAGGCCAGGATGCGGCCGCCGTCGAGCACCGCCACGGTGTCGCAGAGGTACTCCGCCTCCTCCATGTAGTGGGTCGTGAGGATCACGGCCCGGCCCTCGGAGCGCATGGCGCGGATCACGGACCAGAGCTGGCGGCGCGCGTGGGGGTCCAGCCCGGTGGTCGGCTCGTCGAGGAAGATCACCTTGGGCCGTCCCACCAGGGCGAGGGCGAGCTGCAGGCGCTGCCGCTGCCCGCCGGAGAGGTAGGCGCAGCGCACCCGGGCCTTCTCCGCCAGGTCGAACTGCTCGAGCAGGGTGCGCACGGGCACCGGGTCGGGGTAGAAGCTGGCGTACATCTCGAGGACCTCGACCACCTGGAGGTCGCCTGGAATCGCCGCGGCCTGGAGGCTGATGCCGATGAGACGGCGCACGGCATTTGCCTCGCGGATGGTGTCGTGGCCGCAGACCAGACACCGGCCGCTGTCTGGGCGGCGCAGCCCCTCCAGCATCTCGAGTGTCGTCGTCTTGCCCGCTCCGTTGGGCCCGAGCAGGCCGAAGATCTCCCCGGCCCGCACCCGGAGACTGACGCCGTTCACCACCGTATGGGAGCCGTAGCGCTTGACGAGTCCTTCGGCGACGAGGAGCGCGTCAGTCACCGGCTTCCCTCCTCTGCCCCAGGAGGAGTTCGCATTCTGCCAGGCTGCCGGCGGTCGCCGTGCGGGCCGTGCGGTCGGTCTGGCGGACCAGCCCGGTGAGCACCCGACCCGGCCCGACCTCCAGGAAGTGGTCGACCCCCATGTGCCGGAGACGGTGGACGGCGTCGCGCCAGCGCACGGGCGCCGTGACCTGGTCGATCAGTTTCTTCCGGTACACCTCCAGGTCCGTGACCAGCTCGCCGTCGATCGACGAGACGACGGGCACGGCCGGGGGCCGGAGCACGGCCGACTCGATGGCCTGCCGCAACGCGTCGCGCGCGGGCTGCATGAGCGGGGAGTGGAAGGCGCCGCCCACGTTCAGCCGGTCGACCCGAGTGAGCGGGCGCTCCCGGACCCGGCGCATCACCTCTTCCACCGCAGCCTCCTCGCCCGAGATCACCAGCTGCAGCGGGGAGTTCAGGTTGGCGACCACCACGAGCCCGGCCGGGGCGGCCTCGGCGCAGAGGGCGGCCACGGCCTCCGCCGAGAGGCCGCCGATGGCCGCCATGGCCTGGGCGCCGCTGGCGGACGCCGCCTTCATGGCCAGCCCCCGCTGCCACACCAGCCGGGCGGCTTCCTCCCACTCCAGCACCCCTGCACACGCCAGAGCGCTGAACTCACCGAGGCTGTGGCCGGCCACGGCCTGGGGCTCGAGGCCCCGTGCCATCAGGAACTCGGCGATGGCGGTGCTGAGCGCGAAGACCGTGATCTGCGTGATTTCGGTCCGGGTGAGCGCCGCCGCGTCAGCGGTGCGCACCAGTTCCACGAGGTCGAGGCCGGCGATGGCTGATGCCTGTTGGAAGCGCGCCTGCACGTGGGGCACGGTACTCAGCAGGTCGAGCCCCATCCGGGGCGCCTGGGAGCCCTGGCCCGGGAAGAGGAACGCAGTACCCACGGTGACCCCCCCAGAAAAAGTCCTTGACACTTCTAGTGCCCCATTATAATATTCCGACTACAAGCCTGAAAACACCGTAAAAAACTCGCGAATCAGAACATAGATACGAGAACCAACCGGGGGGAAGCGACTTCCCGTGATGTCGCCGGTTTCGCTCAGGACCGAAATGGTGGAGCGCCGGCTGCGCCGGTGGCTGCGGGAGACCCCCGCGGACGCCCTGGAAGCGGCCGATCCCTTCACCGGCGTGCAGCGGGTGCTGGTGCTGGCGCCCCATTTCGACGACGAGGTGATCGCCTGTGGCGGCGCGGTGCTTGCCCACAGCCGGCGGGGACAGCACGTGCGGGTGGTTTACCTGACCGACGGCAGCGCGTCCGAGGGAGAGGTGTCGGGCGCCGCGCTCTCGGCCCTGCGCCGGGAGGAGGCCGGCCGCTCAGCGGCCCTGCTGGGCATCGCCGAGCAGCGGTACCTCGACCAGCCCGACGGCGGGCTGGCGGTCACGGACGAGGTGGTGGCGGCGGTGCGCGCAGAGGTGGCGCAGAGTGACCTGGTCTACGCGCCTCATGCGGAGGACGCGCACCCCGATCATCAGGCGACCTACCAGATCTTGCAGGCCGCACTCGCCGGGCTGGATGTTCGCCCGGCCGTCCTCTACTACGAGTTCTGGCGCCCCCTGCGCCCCAACTTCGCGGTGGACGTCTCCGCCGTGATGGGGGTGAAGGAGCGGGCGCTGGCCGAGCACCGGTCGCAGCTCCAGTACCTGGACTACGTGCGGCTCATGAAGGCGCTGCAGGCCGAGCGGGGTGCGCTGCTGGGCGTGGCCTACGCCGAGGCGTACCGCCTGTCTCCCGCAGTGCGGTCAGGAGGAGGGTGACCTTGGATTTCAGGGGGAAGACCGTGCTCGTGACGGGCGCCTCCCGGGGAATCGGGCGGGCGGTGGCCCTGGCCTTCGGGGCCCGGGGCGCCAACGTGGCCGTCAACTACAACAGCAGCGCGGACGCGGCCCGGGAGGTCCGGGACGAAATCCTGAAGGCGAACCCGGAGGCGCGCGTCGCCCTGGTGAAGGCCGACGTGACGCGCCAGGACGAGGTGGAGGAGATGTTCGCCTGCGTGCGCCGGGACCTTGGCCCGGTGAACGTGCTGGTGAACAACGCCGGCATCACCCGGGACCAGCTGATGATGCTGATGAAGCCCGACGACTTCCATGCCGTGCTCGACGCCAACCTGGGCGCCGCTTTTCTCTGCAGCAAGATGGCGCTGCGCGACATGATCGGCGCCCGCTGGGGCCGCATCATCAACGTCGGCTCCACGGCGGGGCTCTACGGCACGCGCGGACAGGCGAACTACGCCGCCTCGAAGGCCGGGCTGATCGGCCTCACCCGGTCGCTGGCCCGGGAGGTGGCCGGCTTCGGTATCACCGTGAACGTGGTGGCGCCGGGTTACATCCGGACCGACATGACTGCCAGACTGCCCGAGGAGCTCCGGAAGCGCTACACCGCCATGATTCCGGTGGGGCGCTTCGGCGAGCCGCACGAAGTCGCAAACCTGGTCTGCTTTCTGGCCGGGCCCGACGGGGACTACATCACCGGCCAGACGTTTGTGATCGACGGCGGCCTCACCTGTTGAGCCGCCGTCAGAAGTACCAGCGAGAAGGAGTGTTGTGCATGAGCGAGTCCCTGCAGTACCGCATCAAGAAGCTGATCATCGATCGGCTGAACCTCGACGTGCGTCCCGAGGACATCGACGACGACGCCCCCATCTTCCGGGCGCCGCCGGAGGACGGCGAGGTGGCGGCCACCGCGGAGCCGGGTGCGCCGAAGGGGCTGGAGCTGGACTCCATCGACGCCCTGGAGCTGGTGGTGGCGCTCAACAACGAGTTCGGCGTGCAGATCGGCGATGACGACATGATGATCTTCCAGTCCATCAACACCCTTGCGGCCTACATCGCCGAGCACAGCCCGGCAGCGGACTGATCGGCATGGAGAGGGTCGTCATCACGGGGCTTGGGGTCATCTCGCCTATCGGCATCGGCCAGGCGGCCTACGTGGACGCGCTGCGCCGCGGCGTCTGTGGGGCCGGGCCGATCACCTCCTTCGACACGACCGGCTACCGCACGGCCCACGGCTGCGAGGCCGGCGACTTCGTGACGGAGCCGGTGGCCCTGCCGGACGGCAGCGTGGAGCGCGACCGGGCGGCCCTGCTCGCCCTGGCGGCAGCGGAGGAGGCGGCAGAGGATGCGGGCCTCGCCGCGGCCGGCTTCGACCCCTGGCGGCTCGGGGTCGTGATGGCCACCTCGCTGGGCGGAATTCTCTGCATGGACCAGTACCTGACGGACGCCATCACGGTCCGGCAGCCCGCGGACCCGTCGCTGTTCCTGCACACCTGCCCCTCGATCACGGGCGTGATCGCCCAGAAGTACGGGGCCCGCGGCCCGACCATTACCGTGTCCACCGCCTGTGCGGCGGGCACCAACTCCGTGGGATACGCCTTCGACCTTGTGCGCACCGGCCGGTGCACGGCCGTGCTGTGCGGCGGCACGGACCCCTTCACCCGCCTCTCCTTCAGCGGCTTCAACTCCCTGAAGAGCCTCTCGAGGGGACTGGCCCGGCCCTTCTCCCGTGACCGCGACGGCCTGGTGCTCGGCGAGGCGGCGGCCGTGCTGGTGCTGGAAAGCCTGAGCTCGGCCCGGGCCCGGGGGGCGCGGATCTACGCCGAGGTGCTGGGCTACGGCATCAGCAACGACGCCTACCATGCCACGTCGCCGGACCCGAAGGGCGGCGGTGCCGTGCGGGCTATCCGGGCGTGCCTGCAGGAGGCGGGTCTCACGCCCGACGACGTCGATTACATCAACGCTCACGGCACGGCGACCAAGCTCAACGACGGGATGGAACTGCGGGCGATCGTGCAGGTCTTCGGTGAGCGGGCCTCCCGGATTCCCATCAGCTCCACCAAGTCGCTGATCGGCCACACCTTGGGCTGCGCCGGGAGCATCGAGGCGCTCACCTGTGCCCTGGCCATCGCCCATGAGTTCCTGCCGCCGACCATCAACCTCTCCGAGCCCGTGGAGGGGTACGAGGCGTTCGACTTCGTGCGGGAGTCGCGGCCCTGCCGCATCAACGTGGCGCTCTCCAACTCCTTCGCCTTCGCGGGCAACGTGGCGGTGATCGCACTTGGACGCTGCGCAGCGTGAGCTTCCGTCCCTGATCGAGTCGGTCGGCGCCGGTGCGACCCCCTTCGTCTACCCCGCCGCCGGCCTGTTGAGCCGGGTGCTGGCCCACCTGGGGCTGGACCTCCCGCCGGAAGTCTGCTTCGGCCTGGGCTGCGAGCTGGACTTCGCCCTGCCCGGCCGGGGCGGCGGGGAAGGGGCCGCGGGGTTCGGCGAGCGGCGCTTCCACCGCCACCTCAGCCACGCGCTGGGCCTCTGGTTCTGGGAGGCCCGGACGCATACCCCCCGGTCGTTCCTCCAGTTCCTGCTGGACGAGTGGCTGGACTTCGCCGGGAAGCAGCAGCCCCTGCCGATCCTGGTCTGGCTGCCGCTGGAGGGCCCGACGGAGCCTGCCCTGCTGCTGGCCGTGGACGAGGGGGGCGACGCGCTGCACTTCCTGAGCGGCACCAGCGGCCGGATGCACCGGCGTACGCGGGCCGAGCTGGAGGCGCTGGCGCTTCCCGAGTACGTTCACGCCATCTTCCACCCGCCGTTGAACTTCCTCCGCCAGGACGGCAAGTTCCGCCCGATGGGCAGCGCCGTCCGCCATGCGCTGGTGCAGACGGTGCACCAGCTGGAGGTGGGCTTCGGCGGAACCGGACTGACCGCCCTGGCCAGCCTGGCCCGCCGGATGGCGGAAGGAGAGGGGGCAGCGGAAGAGTGGCGGGAACTGGCCCGGTTCTACCTCACCCGCTCCCGTCACGACCAGGAGGAGAACGGCCTGTTCCGCCGCACCTTCGCCGCCTTCCTGGACCGGGTCGGCGCGGCCCTGGAGGAGCCGGCGTTCGGGCAGGCGGCGGAACTCTACCGGGACCTGGCCCGCCGGTGGAGCGGCTGGCTCCGGCTCTGCGATGCGCTGCTGATCGGCGCCGTCGCCCCGGCGGAGTTCCGGGCGGAGTCGGCGATGGCGCTGCAGGCGCTGCACCAGGCCGAGGCACAGGCAGTGGCGACGCTCCGGCGGTGCCTCGACGGCATGGCGGCGGTGGGGGTGGCGGGATGACGGATCTGATTGCCCGCTATCGGACGGCCCACCGGCTCGGGTCGCACTGCTCCAGCACCCTCATGAGCGGCCTCCTGCGGTTCTACGGCCACGACCTCAGCGAGGACCTGTGCTTCGGGCTCGGGGCCGGCCTGGGGTTCGTCTACGTGCGCCACCCGACCCTCTGCATCTTCGGGGGCCGGGCCGGGGGTTTGGAGCGGCAGCTCTGCCAGCACCTGGGCATCCGCTACGAGCAGTACCAGGGGCTGGAGGACGACGTGGCCGAGGCGCGGGTGCGCGCACTGGTGGTTCGCGGGGAGCCTGTGCTCTGCGACGTCGACATGTCCCACCTTCCCTACCTGGCCGAGCGGTTCCGTCTCACCGAAGACTTCCGCTTCGGCGGCCACAAGGTGATGGTGGTGGGCTTCGACGACCGGGAAGAGCAGGTCTTCATCTATGACTATCTCTGGCCCGAGTGCCAGGTTGTAACCCGGGAGCAGCTCAGGCTCGCCCGGGGCTCCCAGATCAAGCCCGACCCGCCCCGCAACACGTGGTTTGAGTTCCATGTCCCGACGCGCCTCGTGGCCCTGCCGGTGGCGGTGCGGGAGGCCATCGCCTTCAACGTGCAGATGATGCGGTACCCGGTGGCCTACGGCCTGGGGCTGCGGGCGCTGGAGCGGTTTGCGCGGGAGTTCTTCCTCTGGCCCCAGGTGATGGACCGCAAGCGGCTGGAGCGGGAGTGCTTCATCGCCCACATGACCTTCGAGAAGGTGGGCACCGGCGGCGGCAACTTCCGGCGCCTGTACGCCCGCTTCCTGCGGGCGGCGGCGGCCATTCTGCAGTGCGAGGCGCTGGAAGCACAGGTCTACCCCATCTACGTGCAGCTGGCCGACCTCTGGAAGCGGTTCGCCCTGAGGCTGCAGCCGTTCCGGGAGGAACTGTTCCACGAACAGGAGCTGAGGGCCCTGCTGGCCGAGATCGCCGGGCTGGAGCGGGAAGGCCTGAGCCGCCTGCAGGCGGTGGTGGGGAGGTGAGGCGATGAGTCTGCCCCAGCGTCATCCCTTTCGGTTCGTCGAGCCCGGGCGGGTGGCGGTGGAGGGCGATCGGGCGACGCTGACCTGGCAGGCCGGCCCCGACTCGGTCTGGTACCGCGAGGGGGAGGTTCCCCTCTTCGTGCTGCTGGAACTGGTGGGTCAGACCGCCGAGATCTGCCTGCGCCGCGCCTGCGCCGACCGCATTCCCGCCGGCGCCCGGCTGCTCCTGGGGGGCGTGGAGCAGATCGTCTGCGCCGAACCGCCCCCGCCGGGCGTGCCGCTGGTGGTGGCCGTGCGGCTGGAGGCGGCGCTGGAGCGGCTCTTTCGCAGCAGCGGGAGCGTGCAGCTGGACGGCCGGCCGGTGCTGACCGGGGTCTGGCTGCACGCCCTGGCGCCGTGAAGGGAGGTGGGAGGCGTGCCTGTCGCCTCCGTGATCATACCGGTTTACGAGCACGCGGAGCGCCTGCGGCTGACCCTGGCGAGCCTGGCCGCCCAGCGGTGCGACTGGGCGCAGGTGGAGGTGATCGTCGTGGACGACGGCTCCACCGAAGACATCGCCGCCGTGGCCCGGGCGGCCCGGCTGCCCGTGCGGTACCACTGCCGGCCCCATGCGGGGCGGGCGGCCACCCGCAACGCCGGGGTGGAGCTGGCTCGCGCGGACCTGCTGCTCTTCGTGGACGCCGATCTGTGGCTGCCCCCCGACTTTGTGGCGGCGCACCTGGAGGTGCACCGGCGGGGCGAGGCGGACCTGGCGATCGGGCGGTTGCGGCACATCGCCGCCGAGAACTTCCCGGCGGTGCGGGATCTGCTGGAGGCCGGGGCGCCCGCTTCCGCTCTGGAGCCCCTCACCCGGGAGGAGGACTACCTACGGCTGCTGGAGGCCGTCTACCTGCACGAGCGCAGGCGGCGGCTGATGCCCTGGATCAGCTGCCTGTTCAGCAACACTTCGGTCCGGCGCGACCTGATCGAGGCGGTGGGCGGCTTCGACGAGTCGTTCTCCGGGTGGGGCCTGGAGGACATCGAACTGGGGTGGCGCCTGTTCCGTGCGGGCGCCCGGTTCACGTACCTCCCCCATGTGACCAGCTTCCACCTGGACCATGCCGCCGACGGGGATGCGATGGTCCAGGACATGGTGCGGAACCTGAAGCGCTTTCTGCAGCGCCACCCGTACCCCGAGATCCGGCTCTACCGCCGGTTCCTGGCCGGCTTCGTGAGTCTGGAGCAACTGGAGCGGGCCTATGCCGGCGAGCCGCTGGACGATGCGCCGCCGGGCCCCGGGGAGACGCTGTTCAAGCCCCTGGCCTACTCCCAGTTGAAGTCGTGAAAGGAGATGGCAAACGGCCTTGTACAAGGTTGCGCTGCGAAACCTGGCCCGGCAGGTCCGGCGGACGCTGCTGGTGAGCGCCATCTACGCCGTGGCGATGGCCAGCCTCGTCCTCAACGCCAGCGTCGCCGGCGGCATCGCGCAGATGATCGACGACTCCGTGCAGACCCACCTGACCGGCCAGGTGCTCATCAAGAGTGCGGAGAACCGGGCGCAGCTGGGCAAGCTCCACGCCGGCAAGATCGCCCCCATCGAGGACTGGCCGGCCGTGGAGGAGGCGCTGGCCGACGTGGAGGGCGTGGAGGGCATCATGAAGCGGGTCAGCTTCTCCGCCATGCTCGCTCACGATGAGAGCCGGACGTTCGTCACGGTCTACGCCCACCAGACGGCGGGGCGCGAGGTCGTCCCCTACCGGCTCGCGGCGGGCGAGTTCCTGGGCGGCGAGCGGGGCGGCGCGCTGCTCAGCCCCGGCGTGGCCGACCGGCTGGGCGTGGCGCCGGGCGACCGCGTCACCCTGCTGGCCACCGACCGGTCGGGACTGCCGCAGACGCTGGAGCTGACCGTGCGCGGGCTCGTCGACACCACCGAGTTCGGCCTCTTCCGGGGCACGGAGGTCCACGTGGAGTGGGACGACGCGCAGGAGCTCTTCGGCCTGGACGGGGCGCCCACCGAGTACCTGGTGGCGGTCCCCGATGCGGATGAGGCTGCCGCCGCCCTCACGGCGGCGCTCCGGGACGGGGAAGTGGCCGTCCAGCCCTGGCACGTCGCCGGCGAGGAGTTCCTGAAAAACCGGATGCAGCTCCGCATGTCAGTTCTGGGCATGTTCGGTCTCTTCGCCGTGGTCATCGCGGCGCTGGTCTTCAACATCGTGCAGCTGCAGGTGCGGGAGCGCATTCGGGAGATCGGCACGATGAGCGCCCTGGGCATGACCTGGGGGCAGATTCTGCGGCTGCTCCTCACCGAGACCGCCCTCCTGGGGCTAATCACGACCCTCGGCACCGGCGCCCTCACCTACCTGGCCGTGCTGCTGATCGGACGGGCAGGCATCCACTGGGGCACGGCGCCGGCCTCCATTTTCGGCAGCACCGTGCTGGTGCCCACCGTCTCCCCCGCCGTGGTGCTTCTCTTCGCCGCCAGCCTCACCCTCATGGGCATGATCGGCGCCGTGTTCCCTTCGGCGGCGGCGGCGCGGACCCCGCCGGCGGAGACCCTGCGTGCGATGTGACGCGGAGAGGAGGGCGGCTCCCATGGTGCTCAGGCTTGCGTTGCGAAACCTGTGGCGGCAGCGCCGCCGGATGGGCGTGATCGGGTTCACGCTGACGGTCGGCGCACTGCTCATTCTCGTCGGGCTCGCCTTTGTGAACGGCATGGAGCGGAACTGGCTCAACCTCATCACCGGCACGATGGTGGGCGACCTGGGCGTGACCTCCCCCGGCGACGACAAGTTGGTCCTCTTCTCCACGCGCGATCTGGTCCGGGCCGCCCGGGAGACCGAGGGCGTGGAGGTCGCCGAGCGCATCGAGTTCAACGGGATGCTGGTGAAGGACGAGCGCAGCGCCCCGGCCTCCGTGCGGGGCATCGACGTGGAGACGGAGTGGCGCCTGCTCCGGACCCTCCAGAACGCGACCGGCGACAAGCTGGGGCTCGTCGCCCGGCCGGGCGAGAAGGTGCCCGTGGCCATCAGCCCGCAGATGGCCGCCGACCTGGAGGTGGAGGTCGGCGCGGAACTGACGCTGACGGGGATGACGGTCGACGGCGCGGGCTTCGCCGAGGAGGTGCGGGTGGCCTACATCTTCGAGGGCAACGTGAAGAACGCCGCCCTGGACCTGTGGGTCCTCATGCCGCTGGACGACGCCCGGCGCCTCATCGGCGCGTCGGGCTCGGTGGCCAACGCCGTGCGGGTCTTCCTGCCCGACCCCGAGGCCGAGGCGACCGTGCGGGCGGCCCTGGAGGCGGCCGTGGGCGACCGCGAGCTCAGCGTGCGGTCGTGGCGGGAGACCGATGAGGCGGACTGGATGACCAGCGTGTACGTGTGGAAGGGCGTGCTCTACTTCTTCGTCGGCATGCTGGCCCTCCTGATCGTGATGGGCACCTTCGGCGTCGTCTCCGCCACCACCCTGGAGCGCATGCGCGAGGTGGGAACCATGCGGGCCATCGGCATGACGCCGCTGCAGGCCTTCGGGGTGCTCGTGGCGGAGCTGCTCCTGGTAGGCGTGTTGGCGGGCGCCGTGGCGGTGGGGCTCGCCCTGGTCATCCTGGCGCTCACCCGCGGCGGCGTGGAGGCCACCACCGAGGCCATGGCCCTCTCGTTCGGCGGGCGCTGGCTCTACCCCACGCTCTCCGCCGGCGTGCTGGCGGCCGGCTTTGTGTTCACCGTGACGCTGGCCGTGGTGTCCGGCCTCGCACCGATCAGCCGCTCTGCCACCGTGCGGGAGATCGATGCGCTCCGACATCTCTAAGGCTGTACGAGGGTGAGGGATTCCCGTGATCGAGCTTCGCAAGGTGACGAAGCAGTACGCGCTGGGCAAGGTGACCGTACACGCCCTCAGAGGGGTGACGCTCGACATCTCCGCCGGGGAGTTCGTGTGCGTCGCCGGTCCGTCCGGGTCCGGAAAGTCCACTTTGCTCAACCTGATCGGCCTCCTGGACCGGCCCACGTCCGGCACGATTACGGTGAACGGCGTGCGCGTGGACGAACTGGGGTCGACCCGGAGGGCGCTGTTCCGCCGGCAGCACATCGGCTTCATCTTCCAGCACTTCAACCTGCTGCCCGTCCTCAACGTGTACGAGAATGTCGAGTTCCCGCTGCTGGTGGCCGGCCGGGCCACGCGGGAGATGCGCCGCCGCGTGGACGAGCTCATCGAGGCGGTGGGGCTGAAGGAGTTCGTCCGGCACCGCCCCGACGAGCTCTCCGGCGGGCAGCGGCAGCGGGTGGCCATCGCCCGGGCGCTGGTGCTGGAGCCGACGCTGGTGCTGGCCGACGAGCCCACCGCCAGCCTCGACTCCCACACCGCCCTGCAGATCATCGAGCTCATGACCAAGCTGAACCGGGAGAAGGGGATCACCTTCCTCTTCTCGACCCACGACGAGCGCGTGATGCGGCGCGCCTCCCGCCTGCTCATGCTGCGCGACGGGACCATCGAGGGCGACCAGGCGCGCCTCGCCGGAGAGGGGGGCTAGGCCGTGCCGGAGGCCCACTTCGACGTGGCCGTCATCGGGGCGGGCATGGCGGGGCTGACGGCGGCGGCCCTGCTGGCGGCCGAGGGCCGCAGGGTGCTGGTGGCGGAGCAGCGGGACGTGGTGGGCGGGTACTATTCCGCCTTCCAGGCGGAGGGCGCCCACTTCGACCTGGCCATCTCGTACATGCTCTCCTGCGGCGAGGGCGACGTGGTCCAGCGCCTCCTGGAGCGGGTGGGCCTCGCCGGGGAGCTGCGCTTCCAGCCCCTGGAGGTCATCGACCAGATCTACCTGCCGGGCGTGGAGCTGAAGATCCGCCCCGGCCGCGCCGGCTTCGTCGGGGCGCTCACCGAGGCGTTTCCGCACCAGCGCCGCGAGATCGAGCAGCTGGCCGACTGGCTGGAGCTCTTCATGCGGGGCGCGGAGGCCGAGCGGCGGGACGGCGAGGCCATGCGGCTCTTCCTGCAGGGCTACCGCCGGACCTACGAGGAATTCCTGGCGGAGCGGATCTCTGACCCCCGGCTGCGGGCCGTGCTGGCCCTGCGCATCCAGGCCGACCCCGCCTCCCTGATGATCATGGCCGGCTTCGTGGTGGAGTGCTACTTCAAGGGCATGTACTACCTGCCCGGCGGGACGCACCGCCTGCCCCTGGCCCTGGCCGGGGTGCTGACCCGGAGCGGTGGCGCGGTGCGCACCGGCGCGGAGGTCGTGCGCCTGGAGACGGAGGGCGACCGGGTGCGGGCCCTGGTGCTGCGGGATGGCGAGCGGATCACGGCCGACGCCTTCGTCGCCAACGGCGACGTGTTCCGCCTCTGCGACGAGCTGCTGGCCGGGGCGGCGCCCGAGTCCTTCCGCCGCTCGCTGGAAGGGAGGCCCATCGGCCACTCCTCGCTCTCGCTCTACCTGCTGACGGAGGGGCTCGATCTGGACCGGTTCCGGGGCGGCCGCATCTACCTCTGCAACAGCCACGACATCTTCGGGATCTACCGGGAGATCGAGGCGGGCCGGATTCCCGCCGAGACGGTGATCAAGGTGCACATCCCCACGCTGAGCGACCCCTCGCTCGCTCCGCCCGGCCACCACATCGTGCGCATCGAGACCGACCTGCTCCTCGACCCGTCCGAGTCCACACCCGAGCAGGTCTACGCCGAGGAGCTGCCGGAGCAGCTGCTCGACCGGGTGGAGGCGCGCCTCATCCCCGGCCTCCGCGCCCACACGCGCTGGCGCCGGGTGATCACGCCCCGGGGCTTCCGGGCCCTGATCGGCCACACCCGGGGCTCCGGCACCGGCTGGGCCCACACCGTGCCCAACCTCGTGCTCCGGCCTTTCCCTCAGAACACGCCCTTCCGGAACCTCTTCGTGGCCGGCCAGTGGGGCTCGTTCGGGTCGGGACTGCGGCAGCTGGTGCTCTCGGGCAGCAAGGCGGCCGAAGCGGTGCAACGTTCTCTCGCATAGGGGGTGCCGTGGGAGATGCAGGGGATTGTCGTGACCGGGATCGGCGTCGTCTCCGCCGCGGGGCTCGGGACCGAGGCGTTCTGGGAGGCCTGCGTGCAGGGCACGCCGCCCGGGGGTGAGTCCGTCCGGCTGCCCGACCTGTCGCTGGACCCGTTCACGGCGGGCGTGGGCATGCGCCGGATGGAGCGCTTTTCGAAGCTGGTCCTGGCCGCCGGGAGCCTGGCCCTGGCCGACGCCGACCTGGCGGACGGGGGCCGGGAAGTGGTGCCCCGGGACCGGATCGGGTCGGTGGTGACCACAGTCTACGGGCCCATCAACGTGACGGTGAAGTACCTGGACGAGCTGATCCGGCTGGGCCCGGACCAGGTGAGCCCGATCTACTTCCAGCAGACCGTGATGAACGTGGCCAGCGGCCAGCTCTCCATCAAGTTCCAGCTGCAGGGGGTCAGCTCCACCCTCGTCGGCAGCTCGTCGGTGGCCTACGCGGTGGACCTGCTGCGGTTCAACCGGGCCGACGTGGTGCTGGCCATCGGCGTCGAGGAGCTGTGCGAGCAGGTGCTCCACGCCTACCGGCACGCCGGGCTGCTCACGCACATGGCCCTGGGGGAGGGCTGCGGGGTGCTGGTGCTGGAGCGGGCGGAGCACGCGGCGCGGCGGGGGGCGCGGGTCTACGGCGAGATCGTGGACTACGCGACCTACGCCGACCGCCTCATGAACCGGCACGTCGGCGTGCTGGAGGCGGGCGGCGAGTCGGCCCTGGCCCTCACGATGGGCCGGTGGACGGCAGAGGGACAGGTCCCCGCGGCCGGGGTCGGGCTGGTGAGCCGCCTGGGCAACGGCGCCCCGGCGGTGGAGGAGGCCGAGCGGGAACTGGTGGAGCGCTTCTACCCGGGGGCGGCCGCACTGGCGGTGAAGCGCACGTTCGGCGAGACGCTGGGTGCGGCGGAGGTGTTCAGCCTCATCGGCGCCCTGCTCAGCCTGCAGCGGGAGGCGGTGCCCGTCGGGGGCGGGAAGGTGACTCCCCTTCGGGGCTCGCACGCCGTGGTCAACAGCCTGTTCGTGGGCGGAAGCGTGAACTCGTGGCTGCTGAGGAGGGCAGGGTGACGGCATGTCCATCGCGCAGATCATGGCGGCCCTGCCGCACCGCTACCCGTTCCTGCTCCTCGACCGGCTGCTGACGGTGGAGCCCGGCGTGCGGGTGGTGGGGCTGAAGAACGTGACCATCAACGAGCCCTACTTCGCGGGCCACTTCCCCGACGAGCCGGTGGTGCCCGGCGTGCTGCTCCTGGAGGCGATGGCCCAGTGCGGGGGGTTCCTGTTCGAGGTGGAGGGGCGGCGCGGCTACATCGCCGCCATCGACAAGGCCCGGTTCGTGCGGCCGGTCGTCCCGGGCGACCAGCTCATCATCGAGATGCGCCTGCTGCAGCGCCTGGGTGACCTCGCCAGGGCCGCCGGGGAGGCGAAGGTCGACGGGCAGCGGGCGGCCACGGCCGAGATCACCTACCGGTTCCGGGAGGTGAGCGGCGCGTGAGCCCGCTCCGGCCGCCGGTGGGAGGCGCGGGAGGGCGCCCGGCCATGGAGCGCGGACAGGCCCCCGCGGCGGCCGGGGCGTTGGGACGGCGGCCCTCCGGAGGCAGAGGCGGAGGGCGCCCCAGAATCGAGGGAGGTGCGGTGATTGACCCGAGTGGATTCCTGGGACGTGGTGGTGGTCGGGGGCGGACCCGGCGGGGCGATGGCCGCCAAGAAGCTGGCAGAGGCGGGCCTCAGGACGCTGCTGGTGGAGCGCATGCCCCTGCCCCGGGACAAAACCTGCGGCGGCTTTATCTCAAAGGAGACGCAGGAGCTGATCCGGGCCGAGTTCGGGGTGGCGGTGCCCCACGTGCTGGCGTGCAAGCCGCAGCACTTCCACGGCGTGCGCGTCATCCCGTCGGGGACCTCCCGACGTTCCTTCGAGGTCAACCTGGGCACCGACGCGGCGATCAGCGTGTGGCGGCGCGACTTCGACTACTGGCTGCTCACGCTCTCCTGCCAGTACGGCGCGGTCGTCTGGGACGACTGCTCGCTGCGGGCGGTACGGCGGGATGACGACGGAAGGCTCGTCGTTCAGCTGAAGCGGCGGGCCGACGACGGGCGCACCTACGAGGCGATCGAGGTCGCCTGCGACTACCTGGTGGGCGCCGACGGGGGCGGCAGCCTCGTGCGCAGCCTCGTCTACCCCGATCGGCAGGTGGTGCAGACCGTGAGCTATCAGGAGTACGTCGAGGGCGCCATCGACCTGGATCCGCACTTTTACTACTACTTCATCGACCGGCGGGTGGCGCCCGGCACGGCCTGGTTCACGCAGAAGGACGGGCTCATCTGCATCGGCCTCGGCCACTACGGGGGCACCAGCGTGGACGAGGCGCGCCAGCGGGTGGTCGACCACTTCTCCCGCTACTTCGGCCTGCGGATCGACAAGGTGGTGAAGAAGGAGGGCTGCATCGACCTGGTGGAGCGCACCCTGGTGAAGTTGCGGGAGGGGCGGCTCGAGTTCTTCCTGGGTCGCGCCGAGTGTCCCATCCTGCTGGTAGGCGATGCGGCCGAGGTGATCGACCTGTACGGCGAGGGCATCCACAACGCCATGTACAGCGCGCGGCTGGCCGCAGAGGCCATCCTGGCCCACCGCGCCTCGGGCGGGGAGCGGCCCGTGGCGGCCTATTACTGGGAGGCGGCCGAGCCGTTCCTGGAAGTCCTGCGCGAGCGGTGGACGCGGTTCGTGCAGCAGTCGCCCCGCAGCCTGACGGGCGCGGCCAGGGGGTGAGGCGGGTGGAGCGGCGGATTCCGCTGAACCACAGGCAGGGCCTCCAGTGCGTGGTGACCGGCTTTCGTGACCTGCTGGAGCACGGCACCGGCCTGGCCCTCTCGGAGGACTACTGCCACGGCCTGGGCAGCGGCCTCTTCTTCGGCTACATGGAGCGGGAGGACTTCGCCGCCTTCGGGTCGGCCACGGACAACCTGCTGGAGAACGCGGCCGCCAACCTGAGCGCCAAGTTGGTGATCTGCGAGTCGACCGGGGACGACTGGCCCGAGCTGAAGGGCCTGATCGACGCCGGCCAGCCCGTGATGGTAGAGACCTCCTTCGACCTGATCGCCCGCTACAGCGCCACCTACGGGATGGCTATCAGCGGCCGGACCCAGGTGGAGGCGCAGGCCGAAGCCGAGGAGACGCTGGGCCTGCAGCTGGGCCGGCACTACGTGGTGGTGACCGGCTACGACGACGAGCGCGACCTGGTCTTCTGCGTGGACAACAAGACCAGCCTCGAGATCCCCCGGGACGAGTTCATGCAGATGCGCACGGCCGCCGGCCCGGACCGGCTCTTCTACGCCGACCGGAACCGCATCGTGTACTTCCTGTTCCCGCCGGTGATCGACGACCTGCCCTACCGCACCGTGCTGGCGGTGCGCCGGGCGGTGGACTACTGGTACCGCTATCCCGAGCACCCCCGGGCGCTGGCGGACTGGCACACCCGCCAGCGGCTGGGCGTGGGCGGGCTGTACAACACGGCGGCCGCGGTGCGCCGCTTCCGCGAGCACTTCCCGACCATCGGCCTGCACCACGACGAGGCCTACCGCCGCAAGTCGCTCTTCTTCTGCACCCAGGTGGTGGCGCGCTCCAGCGGCCCCGACATGCTGCGGGGCATGTACGCCCGCTTCCTCAGGGAGGCCGCCGGCGTGACCGGGCTCCCCCTGCTGGAGGATGCCGCCCGCGACTACGCCGCACTGGCCCGGGAGTGGCGCGCCTTCTTCCACTACCTGAACGCGAACCAGAGCCGCCTGGCGGAGACCTGGGGCGACGCGGCCGTGGTGGCGGAGCTGCGCACGTGGGTGAACCGGCTGGCCGACCGGGAGGAGGCGGCGGTGGAGCGCCTCGCCGGCCTGACCCTGAAATGGTGACGGGAGGGAGCGACGATGGGCGATCCGTCCGTGATCCGGTTGCTGTCCATCACCGCCAGCCCGCACGGGAGGAGGAGCAACACCCACCTGGTCCACCAGGGGCTCCTGGCGGCCATCCGGGAGTTCTACCCCCACATCGAGGAGCGCACGGTGCACCTGGCGGAGAAGCGCATCGAGCTCTGCACGGGCTGCGGCGTCTGCTTCCGGCGCGAGAACTGCCACCTGCACGACGACGTGGCGGACATCGTGCGGGAGATCCACGAGGCCCATGGCATCATCTTCGGCAGCCCCGTCTACGTGATGCACATCACGGGCCTGGCCAAGGTCTTCATCGACCGGTTGGTGGACCTCACCCACCGGCCGACCCTGCAGGGCAAGTACGTGGTGGTGGTGGCGACCTCCGCCGGCATGGGGGCGCCGGAATGCGTGACCTACATGACGCAGGTCTGGAACTCCATGGGTGCGGCGGTGGTGGGCTCGATCGAGGCGCAGTCGCTGGTGCCGGGCCGGTTCCTCAACCGGGGACTGCTGCAGCGGCGTTTCCGGGAGGTGGGCGAGGAGCTGGTGCGAGCCATCCTGGAGCGGCGGGAGTACCCGCTCAGCGAGTACGAGCAGAAGCGCCTGGCGCTCTTCCGGGGCATGCTCAGCCTGCCCGGGCTGGGCGAGGCCGTCTTCACGGAGGACTACCGGTTCTGGAAGCGGCGGGAGCGGGAAGAGGCGGAGGCTGCGCAGGGCTCCGGCCCGCAGTGAGGGTGCAGCCCTGGCAGGCCACGCCGGACGCGGTTCACCTCTGGCGGGTGAACCTGGAGGTGGCCGATGAGGTGCGCTCCGCCCTCCTGCCCCTGCTGAGCCCGCAGGAGGTCCGGCGGGCCGGGCGGTTTCTGCGCCCGCTCGAGCGGCGGCGGTACGTCGTGGCCCACGCGGCCCTGCGGCAGGTCCTGGGGCGGTATCTGCAGATGGAGCCGGCCCGGGTGCCCCTGGCCGCAGGGCCCCGGGGCAAGCCCGGGCTGGCAGGCGGGGGAGGTCTCCGGTTCAACCTGGCCCATGCCGGCGGGCTGGCCCTCATCGCCGTGACCTGTGGGCGCGAGGTGGGGGTCGACGTCGAGGCGGTGCGGCCCGGCCGGGCCCTGGCGGCGCTGGTGGAGCAATACTTCTCGCCGCTGGAGCAGGCGGAGTGGCTGTCGCTGCCCGCGGAGCGGCGCACGGCGGCGTTCTACGCGGGCTGGACCCAGAAGGAGGCGTACCTGAAGGCGACGGGGGAGGGCCTGTGGGGGCGGACACGCACCTTCTCCGTGCGCCTGGCGGGGGCGCCGGGGCTCGTGGCCTCTGACTGGGGAAGTGCGGAGGTCCGGCGCTGGCGCTTCCTGCAGTTCCGGCCGGCACCGGGGTACATCGCCGCCGTGGCGGCGGAGGACGGCGACTGGCAGGCGTCCTGGTGGCAGTGGAACGTAGAGGGGGAGCAGGCGAGCAGATGGGCGATCAGCGAGTGATCCGGATCCTCGCCATGGTCGCGAGCCACACCGGCAAGTTCAGCAACACCTACCGGCTGGCGCAGGCCGTGCTGCAGGGCGCCCGGGCCGCCCACCCGGCTATCGAGGAAGAGTTCGTCTTCCTCTCCGACCACGACGTCCGGCCCTCCACCGGGTGCATCACCTGCCTGCGCAAGGGGTACTGCCCCCAGCAGGACGACGTGCCCCGCCTACAGGAGCGAATCCTGGCGGCAGACGGGATCATCTTCGGCAGTCCCGTCTACATGCTGCACGTGAGCGCCCAGGCCAAGGCGTTCCTCGACCGCTGCCTGGGCTGGGCCCACCGCCCGCCGCTGCAGGGGAAGTACGTCGTGACCATCGCCTCTTCGCTGGGGCTGGGTGGCGACCTGGTGAACGGGTACCTGGCGCAGGTCTGGACCTCCTTCGGCGCCCAGGTCGTGGGCTCGGTGGAGGGGCAGGCCATCATCAAGGGGATGTGGCTGAACCGGGAACAGGTGCTGGAGGAGACGGCGCGGGCAGGACGCGACCTGGTGCGGGCGATCCTGGAGCGGCCCGTCCTGCCCGTGCCCGATTTCGAGCGGGAGCGGTTCGAGCGCTTCCGCCAGCTCATCCACATGCCCGTGGTGGGCGCCAAGCTCTTCCGGGCGGATCAGGAGTTCTGGCGCCAGCGGGAGGGGAGGGAGCCGAGTCATGGCGCTGGCCAGGCCGACTGAGCGGGTCGCACCGGCCCCCCGCATCAACGAGACCGTCATCCCTGTGCGCTTCCACGAGGTCGACCAGATGCGGGTGGTGCACCACAGCTACTACCTGGTTTACATGGAGGTGGCCCGCTTCGCCTTCGCGGCGCGGGCTCTGGGCGTCACGCAGGCCGACCTCGACGCCTGGGGGGTTCAGGTGCCGGTGCGGCGTTGCGAGTGCGAGTACCTGCACCCGGCCCGCTTCGGCGACTCGGTGCGGGTGGCCATCTACGTGCGGCCGCGCCCCGAGGCCGCCCTTCACCTCTCGTACCGGCTCTACCGTGAGGCCGACGGCCGGCTGCTGGCCACGGGGAGGACGGTGAACGTCTTCCTCAACCGCGAGGGCCGACTGCTCCTCAACACGCCGCCGCCGCTCAGGGAGCGCCTCGAGCGGGCCCTGCGGGAGCATCCCGAGATTGTGGAGGGATGAGGTATGCGGTTCAGTCTCAGTTTCTTCTCGAGCCTCGACGATGCGGAATCCGCCGACCGGTACGGTCTCGTGCTCGAGGCGGCCCGGTTCGCAGATGAGAACGGCTTCACGGCGGTCTGGGTTCCGGAACGCCACTTCCAGCCCTTCGGCGGCCTGTTTCCCAACCCGTCGGTCATCGGCGCCGCCCTCGCCATGGTGACGCGGCGCGTCGGCATCCGGGCGGGCAGCGTGGTGCTGCCGAACCAGAACCCGCTCCGGGTGGCCGAGGAGTGGGCGGCGGTCGACTGTCTCTCCGGCGGGCGGGTCGGCATCGCCTTCGCGGCCGGGTGGCACCCCAACGACTTCGTCATCTCGCCCGACAACTTTGAGAAGCGGCGGGAACTGATGTACGAGCGGATTCCGACCTTCACCCGCCTCTGGCGGGGAAAGCCGGTCGCCTGTCGCAACGGCGCAGGCGAGGAAGTCTCCGTGCTGACCTACCCCCGGCCGGTGCAGCGGGACGTGCCCCTCTGGCTCACGGCGGCGCGCGACGTGGAGATCTTCCGCCGGGCCGGGGCGATGGGGATGAACGTCCTGACGTACCTGGTGGGCCACACCCCCGCCGAGCTGGCCGAGAAGATCGCCGAGTACCGGAAGGCGCGGGCGGAAAGCGGCCACGACCCGGACGGAGGGCAGGTGACCGTGACCATCCACGCCTTCCTGGGCGAAGACCTGGAGGAGGTGCGGCAGCGGGTGCGGGAGCCGTTCATCCGCTACCTGCGCTCGTTCATGAACCTGATGGACGCCTATGTGCGCGGCGCCCGCAAGGACCTCGACCCCAGCGCCATCTCGCCGCGCTGGATCGACTACATGCTGGAAAACGCCTTCGAGCGTCACTTCCGCACCTCGACGCTGCTGGGCACGGTGGAGAGCTGCAGCGAGCGAGTGGCCGCCCTGGCGAAGATCGGCGTCACCGAGCTGGCCTGTCTCGTGGACTTCGGCGTGGAGCGGGAACTGGTGCTCGAGCGCCTGCCGCACCTGGCGCGGCTGGCGGAGCAGCACGCCTGAGGCGAGGGAGGAGGACGGCATGAGCAGACTGGAGGAGGCCCTGGCGCGCCTGGGGCTGCAGAAGGGCGCGCTGGCGGGGCAGGTGGCGGTGGTGACCGGGGCGGGCCGCGGCATCGGCCGCGAGGTGGCCCGGGCGCTTGCCCTCCTGGGGGCAAAAGTGGCGATCGCCGCCCGGTCGGAGAACGGGCAGGAGACCGAGGCGCTCATCCGCCGGGCCGGGGGAGAGGCGCTCTTCGTCCGGACAGACGTGGGGGCGGAGGCGGACATCGAGCGGCTGGGCCGGACCGTGGAGGCCGAACTGGGGCCCGTGGACATCCTGGTCAACAACGCGATCGTCGCCCCCGTGCGGTCCTTGCTTGAGATGTCCGCCGCGGAGTTCGAGCAGGTGCTGCGGGTGAA
Organism: Symbiobacterium sp.; assembly: GCF_040797425.1. Classification (NCBI taxonomy): domain Bacteria; kingdom Bacillati; phylum Bacillota; class Clostridia; order Eubacteriales; family Symbiobacteriaceae; genus Symbiobacterium; species Symbiobacterium sp. The sequence goes on from NZ_JBFNEH010000010.1 coordinate 22,162, forward strand.
CCTGATCGGGGCGTTCCTGACCTGCCGCCGCTTCCTGCCCTCGATGCAGCAGCGGCGCCGGGGCACGATCGTGAACATGATCTCCACCGAGGCGTTCCCGCACCTCTCCGCCTACATCGCCTCCAAGAAGGGGCTGGAAGCCATGACCCACTCCCTGGCCGCGGAGGTGGGCCGGCACGGGGTGAGCGTGGTCGCCTTCGCTCCGGGGTTCGTCGACACCCCCGGGCTGAACGCGATTGCACGGGAACTGGCCCCCCGCATCGGCACCCGGCCGGAGCGGTTCGTCGGCCTCTCATTCCACCGGGCGTACGTGGGCAGCATGCCGGCGGAGGACTCGGGGGCCGCCACGGCGTACCTCGTCGCCGTGCTGGCCCGGGACGTGCACGGGCAGACGGTGGACGCCTACCAGGTGCTGGAGCAGGCCGGCTTCTTCGGGGAGAACTCTGCGGCGGGCGCACCCGGACCGGCGGAGGTGGCCGCGACATCCGTGGGGAGCGTCGCACAGGAGGCGGCGCCCGCGGACACGGTCCCCGCGGGGGCGGCGGCCGCAGAGCGAGCCGGTAACTCCCAGGTCGACCCCGAGCGCATCGCCGCCCTGGCCGGCGACCTGGCCGCGGCTCTGGCCGAGACCGACGCCGAGTTTCGCCGGCTGCCCATGGTGTTCCGCCCGCTGGCCATGAGCGGGTTCAAGAGCAAGTCCGGCCGCAGCCTGCAGGACTGGACCCGGGCGGTGAGCCAGCTGTGCGGCCTGGTCCCGGCGCTGCGGGGCGGGAAGGCGGCCCTTCCCCCCGACCTCCGCCACCTGGGCGTCGAGCTGGACCGGCTGGCCCGGTACTTCCGGGAGGTGCCGGACGAGATGGCGGCCTTTACGAAGGACCCTGGGGCCCTGGCCGAGGCCCGGCGCCGTTCGGAGGCGCGGGTGCGCACGATCGCAGAGCTGCAGGCGGAACTGACGCGTCTGGGGTGATGGGCACCGTGTCCGTGAGGCTGTGGCCCGTGTACCCACGGCTCAAGGTGGTGGTTGTGCGCAAGCGCCCGGAGGGTTCATGACGGGTACGCAGCGCCCCCGTTCTCCCCGGTGGTAGAGCCGCAGTCTCGCCATGCGCTTGGTCAAACGTTCTCTAAAAAGAATCTGTATGTTCTCCCTTGCCGCCTGCCAGAAGAGTCTGTTATGCTAAACATAACCGATCGTTCTAACCAAAGGGGATGTCGGCATGGACCGGCGGCTCTGGTGGCGGTTGCGGCTGTATCGGTGGGGGCAGGCGCACGATCGGTGGCTCCGGCTCGCGATGACGGCGGGTTTCGTGGGGCTGGCGATTACCCTGGCGCTGCGCAGCCTGGCTCCGGCGCTTTGGCCCGGGTGGCAGCTGCTGGCCATGGGCGGCTCGCTGGTGTGTGCGGGCGCAGGCCATGCGCTGCTGGGCGAGCAGGTATCGGTGGGCGCCTACGTGCGGGGCGAGAGCGAGGAGATGCCGGCCGCGACCCGGATGGCCACCGGGCTGCTGGCGTCGCTGGGCGGGGCGCTCATCGCCTTGACGGGACTTGCGCAGGTGATGGGATGAGAAGCAGCCGGAGACTTGGCAGGTCTCCGGCTCTGTTCATGCCAGGCATCTCTCTCATAGTGGTCTGCGCCGACGATGAGCGACAAACGGCCGGAGACCTGAAGCGGGTCTCCGGCCATTTTCATGCCGCTGTAACCGTAGTTGCCCCGCAATAGCAAAAATGACTATCAGACAAAGTGACTACTATCGTCGACACGATTCGACGTGCTATAAGTATGATAGCTAGCACTACCTAAACTATCCAACGAAAGGTCTTTAGTGACCAGGAGGCGACGCCGATGCGGAAGAACCTGCCCGTCACCCAGATCGAACGCGATTATCCGGACGAAGAGCGCCTCATCTCCGAGACCGACCTGCGCGGTGTGATCACCGCCGCCAACGCCTCCTTCTGCGCCGTCTGCGGCTACTCCCGCGAAGAACTGGTGGGCCAGCCGCACAACATCGTGCGCCATCCGGACATGCCGCCGGAGGCGTTCCGGGACATGTGGCGGACCATCCAGGCCGGGGAGCGCTGGGTGGGACTGGTGAAAAACCGCTGCAAGAACGGCGACCATTACTGGGTGCGGGCCGTCGTGTCGCCGATCAAGGTCGACGGCAAGATCGTCGGCTACCGCTCGGTGCGCCGCAAGCCCACCCGGGAGGAGATCGCCGCCGCCGAGGAGCTCTACCGGCGCATGAACGCCGGGGAGAAGGGCCTGCTGGACACCCTGGGCAGCCTCCGCCGACGCGAGAGCCTGGGCGAGCGGATCGGCATCCGGGGACATCTGGCCATCCTGATGGGCTGGCCCGCCCTGGTGGCCGTCTCCCTGGCCGCAGGCGGCACGTGGGGCCTCCCGCCCGCCGGCCTGTGGGCAATCGCCGGCGTCGGCGGCCTGGTGGGCACGCACCTGGCCACGCTGGTCAACCGCTGGCAGACCGAGCCGCTGGACGCCCTGGCCCGGGCGATCACCGCCTTCGAGCGGGGCGACCTGAGCGCCCGCGTCGACCTGCCCGGCCGGTCCCGCATGGCCGAGATCGCCCGGTCGATCAACCTTGCCCTCGACGGCGTGGAGATCGCAGTGGCGGACATCAGCCAGATGCTGGACGGGCTCAAGCGGGGCGAGTTCGGCCGCCGCATCTACACCAACCTGCCCGGAGAGCTGGCCCGCATCAAGGACGCCGCCAACCGGACCGCCGAGCAGATCGAGGCGACCGTGGACGCGCTGAACGCCCAGCTGGCCGCGCTGGCCGACGGCGATCTGGACCTCCAGCAGCAGGCCGTGGCGGCCGACGGCCGGTTCCGGGAGGCCCAGGAGAACGCCGCCGTTGCCGCCACCCGGCTGTCCGCCGTGCTGCGGGAGGTGGTCGCGTCCATGAACGCCCTGGCCGCCGGGGACCTCACCCGGACCCTGCAGACGGACGCCACGGGCGAACTGGCCGTGCTGGCCAATCAGTACAACGCCGCCCTCGCGTCGCTCACCGATACCCTGCTCAACCTGCGCCGGCAGGCGAGCCTGGTGGCCAGCGCGTCGGCGGAGAACAGCAAGGCCACCGAACAGATCGCCTCGGGTGCCGAGGACCAGATGCAGATCGTGGAGCAGGTGACCCGCGCCGTGCGGGAGTCGGGGGCGACCATCGCCACGCTGGTGGCCGACGCCGAGACGGCCAGCGGCAAGTCCGGTGAGACGGTGGCCGTGGTGAATGCCAGCCGCGCCGCCATGGACCAGATGGTGGCCCTGGTGCAGGCCATCGCCGCCAGTAGCGAGCAGATCAGCAAGTTCACCAGCGTGATCGAGGAAATTGCGACGCAGACCAACCTGCTTTCGCTCAATGCTGCCATCGAGGCGGCCCGGGCCGGCGAGCACGGCAAGGGCTTCGCCGTGGTGGCCGCCGAGGTGGGCCGCCTGGCCGCCAACTCCAGCAAGTCGGCGAAGGAGATCAACGCGCTGGTCCAGCGGGCGGTGGAGGAGGCCCGGCGGGCGGCCGAGAGCGTGGCGGCCGTCAGCGCCGAGATGGACCGCATCGAGCAGGCGGCACGGGAGAGCAACGACCTGCTCGCCCGCATCGCCGCCGCCATCGAAGAGCAGGGAGCGACGCTTTCCCAGATCGGCAGCCATGCCGACCATCTGACCAGCATCGCCCAGTCCAACGCCGCGGCCACGGAAGAACTGGCCGCCTCGGCTTCGGAACTGGCCGGCATTGCCGAGGCCACCTACGCCGAGATCGGCCGGTTCCGGCTGCCGGATCGGTCACAGGCGTAACCGGGTCTTCCGCACCCCCGCCTCCGCGCGAGGCGGGGGTGCTCGCGTCTGCCCGGCGATGCCAGGTCCGGTCTCCGCCGCTTCGCCAGGTTGTGCCCGAAATCACTTGGACCAAAAGATGTAGTCGCGGAAGGAGATTCAGTCAATCCAGACGTATCTGATTAGAGAAAAGATGACAAGTGAGTCACCACTCAACGAAGGCGGAGGCAAGCCCCCACGCCGGTTTATGACTCGTGAGTCACTCATCACCAACCGCCAAGGAGTGATGGCATGCGCAGGACCACCTCTCCCCGACTGGACGCACCCGAGTTCAGCGACGGTGTCGAGAAGATGAGCGAACGGGCCGAAGCCACCAGGCGCAAGCTGCTGGAGGCGGCGGAGGAGGTCTTTGCCGAGCAGGGCTTCTTCCGGGCCTCGGTGGCGGAGATCACCCGCAGGGCCAACGTGGCCCAGGGCACCTTTTACATCTACTTCAAGGCCAAGGAAGACATCTTCCGGGCCCTGGTCCGCACCATGAGCCACGACCTGCGCCGGGAGCTGGCCACGGCCGTCGCCTCGCTCACGGACCGGGCCGAGATCGAGCGGGTGGGGCTTGAGACGTTCCTCCACTTCGTCACCCGGCGGCGGAACCTGTACATCATCGTGCGGGAGTGCGAGTTCGTCGATCCGGAACTGCACCGCTGGTACTACTCCCGCCTTGCCGAGGGCTACATCCGCGGCCTCAGGCAGGCGATGGCGCGCGGTCAGTTCCGCCAGCTCGATCCCGAGGCCGTGGCGTACGTCCTCATGGGCGCCTTCCACATGGTGGGCATGCGCTGGGCGCTCTGGGAGGGACGCGTGCCGCCGCGGGAGGTGGTGGAAAGCGTGGTTTCGGTGGTGCTTCACGGGCTGCTGCCCCGGGCCGGGGAGGGAAACCCCGGTGCGACGGGCGGCTGAGCCTGGCTCAACTTGGGGGAAGGAGTGAGCGGGGCGTGTACGAGATCAGCTACTGGGTGTGGGCGCAGGCCTGGGTGCGTCCCGACAAAGTGGCCGTGGTGGGAGACGGCATCCGCTGGACCTACCGGGAGCTGGAGGAGCGGGTGGCGGCGGCCAGCCGGGTTCTGCGGGGACCGCTGGGCGTGCGGAGGGGGGACCGCATCGCCATCCTCAGCGTCAACGGGCCGGAATACCTGCTCTTGCTGCTGGCCTCGGCCCGCACCGGGGCCTGTCTGGTGACCCTCAACTGGCGGCTGACGCCCGCGGAGCTGGAGTTTGAGCTGCGCGACAGCGAGACGAGCCGGGTCTTCTGCAGCGGCGAGTTCGTGGCTACGGCCGGCGCACTCGCGGAGCGGCTGGGGCTGCCCGCCCCCGTGCGCATTACGGCCGGGGAGGGCGGAGATGGCGCCCTGGACTTCGAGCACTTGCTCGGCCAGGCGGCCGAACCGGGCCCCGCCGGCGGCCCTGTGGCTCCGGCCGGCGAGGGGGTCCCCGGCCCCGCCGGCGTCCCGGTGGCCGAGGACGAGGAGCCGCTCTCCTGGGACACGCCGCTGGTAATCGCCTACACCTCGGGTACGACGGGCAGGCCCAAGGGTGCCGTGCTTACCAGCAACAACTTCTTCTGGAACGCGATGAATGACCTCCTCACCATCGACCTGCGGTCGGACGACGTAACGATCACGCTGCTGCCCATGTTCCACATCGGTGGCCTGGGCCTCTTTCTGCTGCCCACCCTGCTGGCCGGCGGGCGCGCGGTGATTCCGCCCCGGTTCGACCCCGAGCAGGCGCTGCGGCTGATCGAGCAGGAGCGGGTGACGGTGGTCTTCGGCGTGCCCACGGTGCACCAGCGGCTTCTGGAGGCAATCGACCGGCTGCGGCCCGACCTTTCGTCGGTGCGGATGTTCTACAGCGGCGGGGCGCCGTGCCCGGTGGACCTGATCCGGGCTTACCACGAGCGGGGGATCCCCTTCGGCCAGGGCTACGGGCTCACGGAGACGGCGCCCACGGTCTTCATGATGGCGGACGAGGCCGACTACCTGCGCAAGGCCGGCTCCATCGGCCGTCCGGCCCCGTTCAACCGGGTGCGGCTGCTGGACCCCGCCACCGGGGCCTCCGCGGCGCCGGGGCAGGTGGGCGAGATCGTGGTGAAGGGGCCCAACGTGTTCGCCGGCTACTGGCGGAACCCCGAGGCCACGGCGCAGGCGGTGCGGGACGGCTGGTTCCACACCGGCGACCTGGCCCGGGCCGATGAGGAGGGGTTCGTCACCATCGTCGGGCGGCTCAAGGAGATGCTGATCTCCGGCGGCGAGAACGTCTACCCGGTGGAGGTGGAGCAGGTGATTCAGTCTCACCCTGCCGTGGTGGAGGCGGCGGTCTACGGCGTGCCGCATCCCGAGTGGGGCGAGGTGCCCCATGCCGCCGTGGTGCTGATGCCCGGGGCCAGCGTGACGGAGGAGGAGCTGCGGGAGCACTGCGCCCGGCAGCTGGCCAAGTACAAGGTTCCCAGGCGGTTTCACTTCCTGCCGGACCTGCCCCGCAACGCCGCCGGCAAGGTGCTGAAGGGCGAGCTGGCCCGGCGGGAGCAGGCGGGCTGATGCGCCTCGCTATGGCAGGCTGGATCGGCGTGGACGGGCAGGACCGCACGGCGATGACGGACCGGGCGATCCGGCCCCGCTGGGACGGATGCCCCGGCAAGAACGGCGGGACGATTCGGCCTGACCGGGCCGAATCGTCCCGCACGGGAGGGAAGTGGGTGGAGACAGTCGGACTCAGAGCCTTCAACATCTACATGCCCGCACAGGAGGAGACCGCGGCGGAGATCGCCGCCCGGTCGGGGCTGCCCGAGGCCGTGGTCCGGGAGAAGCTGGGCATCCAGCGCAAGCACCGCGCCGGTGCGGACGAGCACGTCTCCGACCTGGCGGTGAAGGCGGCCCGGCCGCTGCTTTCGCAGGTGGACCCCGACGAGATCGACGCGGTCATCTATTTCGGCAGCCCCTACAAGGACTACCCCGTCTGGATGGCGGCGCCCAAGATCCAGCACGAGCTGGGCCTCCGCCTGGCGGTGGCCTTCGAGGTGGCGGCGGTGAGCGTGGGCTGCCCGATTGCGCTGAGCGTGGCGCGGTCCATGCTCCTGGCGAACCCCCGCATGCGCAGCATCCTGCTGGTGGGGGCCAGCCGGGAGGGGGAGCTCATCGACTACGGCAACCACCGGTCACGGTTCATGTTCAACTTCGGCGACGGGGCGGCGGCGGCGGTCCTGCAGCGGGGTTACGAGCACAACGTGGTGCTGGAGACGGCGGCCCTCACCGACGGCTCGTTCCACGACTACGTGAAGGTGCCCGCCGGCGGGTCGAAGCTGCCGGCCAGCGAGGCCACGGTGCGGGACCGGCTGCACTTCCTGGACGTGACCGACCCGGCCGAGATGAAGCAGCGGCTGGACCCCGTTTCGTTCGAGCGTTTCGTGGCGGTGGCGCGGGAGGCGGTGGTGCAGAGCGGCCACCGGCCGGAAGAGATCCGCTTCGTGGCGATGCTGCACACCAAGCGGTCGCTGTTCGACCAGGTGATGGCGGCGCTGGGGGTGCCGTCCGAGCGGCGGGTCTACCTCGACCAGTACGGCCACATGTCGGCCATCGACCCGCTGGTGGCCCTGCACGAGGCGGTGCGGCGTGAGCTCCTGGCGCCCGGGGACCTGGTGGTGCTGCTCAGCGCCGGCACCGGGTACACCTGGGGGGCCACCGCCCTGCGGTGGGGATAGCGGTACCAGCCTGTGCTTGGCCCGGGGCGGGTGCACCGGGGCCGCCGCCCTCCGCCGGGGGGGCGGGGGCGGTCGGCCCGTCCCGCAGATCCCGAACCGAGAATCACGTGGGGGTGTGAGCGATGCGTTCCAAGGGGATTCCGTTGATCCTGACCCTGATCCTGTCCCTTCTGGTCGCGGCCTGTTCCTCCGGCGGCGCACGGCCGTCGGGGGAGGGCGGCGACTCCGGTGGGGGGAGCGCCGCCGGGCCGATCAAGATCGGCGTGGTCACGTCGGTGACCGGGCCGCTGGCCGGCTACGCGGACCAGGAGATCAAGGGGCTGAAGCTGGGCATCGAGTACGCGACCGGCGGCACCAACGAGGTGCTGGGCCGGCCCATCGAGGTCCTGATCGAAGACGACACCGGCAGCCCGGACGTGGGCAAGCAGAAGGCCATCAAGCTGCTGGAGAGCGACGGCGTGCACATCCTCCAGGGCTCGGCCTCGACGCCCGTGGCCCTGCAGATCGCCTCGGTGGCCGAGCAGTACCAGGTGATCTACATGGTCGACCCGGCGGCCGGTGACCAGCTCACCACCACGGACTTCAACCGGTACATCTTCCGCACCGCGGGCATCAACAGCCAGGATGCGCTCACGGGCGGCCGGGCCGCCATCGAGAAGCCCGGCGACCGTGTGGTCCACCTGGCCCCGGACAACGCCTTCGGCACCTCGTCGCAGGAGGCCTGGAACGCCGTCTTCGAGGAAGCGGGCGGCGTGGTGATCAAGAACATCAACGTGCCGCTGGACGCCAAGGACTTCGCCACCTACCTGCAGCAGGTGCGCGACCTGAATCCCGACGTGCTGATGGTCACCTGGTCGGGCGGCAACGCCCTCAAGCTCTTCCAGCAGATCGGGGAGATGGGGCTCTACGGGCAGATGCGGGTCACCACCGGCATCGGCGACCGGGCCTCGCTGCAGGGCCTGGGCGACGCCGCCGTGGGGCTGCGCGGCGCGGTGCGCTACTTCTACACCCTGCCGCAGAACGAGGTGAACGACTGGTTGGTGGAGCAGCATACGAAGCTCTACGGCGAGCCGCCGGACCTCTTCACCGCGGGCGGCATGGCGGCGGGCATCGCCATCGTGGAGGGCATCCGGAAGGCCGGCTCCACCGACGCCGAGAAGCTGATCGAGGCCCTCGAGGGCATGAGCTTCCAGGGGCCCAAGGGAACCTACACCTTCCGCAAGGAGGACCACCAGGCCCTGCAGCCCATGTACTTCGTGGAGGTCGTGAAGGACGACCAGCACGACGATCCCGTGCTCCGGCTGATCCAGGAGCTCTCCCCCGAGGAGTCGGCGCCGCCGGTTCGGGTGACCCGGTGACGGAAGACCGGTGAGGGAACACCCGTGAGGCCTGAACCGGTGAGGCTCAGCCTGGAGGGAGACGACGTGCGCGCGGAGATTCTCCTGGAGACGCAAGAGGTGTCGATCAGCTTCGGCGGGTTGGCGGCCAACCGGGGCATCTCGATGAAGGTGCCGGCCCGCACCCTGCGCACCGTCATCGGCCCCAACGGCGCCGGCAAGACCACGCTCTTCAACCTGATCAGCGGCATCTACAAGCCCACGTCGGGCCGGGTGCTGTTCAAGGGGGAGGACATTACGGGCCTTCCCCCGCACCAGATCGCCCGGCGGGGCATCGGCCGGTCGTTTCAGCTGACCAACCTCTTCCCCGAGCTCACCGTGCTGGAGAACGTGCGCCTGGCCGCCCAGGCCCGGGGCCGCCACTCCTGGCACTTCTGGCGCCGGGCGGAGAGCCTGGCCGAGTACCGGGAGGCCGCCGAGGCCGCCCTGGAGACGGTGGGGATGCAGGACCGGACCCGGGTGCTCGCCCGTGAGCTCGCCCACGGCGAGAAGCGCAAGCTGGAGATCGCCATGCTCCTGGCCCTGGACCCGGAGCTCCTGCTCCTCGACGAGCCCACCGCCGGCATGAGCCGGGAGGAGGTGCCCGGCATCATTGCCGTGATCGAGCGCATCCGGGCGCAGGGGAAGCGGACGATTCTGATGGTGGAGCACAAGATGGACATCGTGCTGGGGATTTCCGATGCGATCACCGTGCTCGCCGAGGGCACGGTGATCGCGGAGGGCTCCCCGCAGGAGATCGTGGCCAACGAGCGGGTGCAGGCGGCCTACCTGGGGGCGAGCCACGGCTACGCCCTGGCCGCGGGCCCCGCGGCCGCCGGGGAGGTGAGCGGAAGTGGCGCTGCTGGAGCTTGACGGGGTGCAGACCTACATCGGCGAGTACCACATTTTGCAGGGGGTCACCCTCACCGTGCAACAGGGTGCCATCACCGTGCTCCTCGGGCGCAACGGCGCCGGCAAGACGACCACCCTGCGCACCGTGATGGGGCTTGCACCGGCCCGGGCGGGGCGAATCCGCTTCCGGGGCGAGGAGATCACCCGCCTGCCGCCGCACCAGGTGGCCCGGCGGGGCATCGGCTACGTGCCGGAGGACCGGGGCATCTTCCGGCACCTCACGGTGGCCGAGAACCTGCGGGTGGCGACCCGCGGCGGCGACCTGCCCTGGCCCCTCCGGGGGCGGGCGCCCGAGGGGTACGCCCGCGGCGCCGCCGGCGAGCCGCCGCGGGAGCGCAGCCTGGAGGCCCGGCTCGACTGGGTGCTGCGCCTTTTCCCCGACCTGGCCCGGGCGTGGCGGCGGCCGGCCGGCACGCTCTCGGGCGGGCAGCAGCAGATGCTGGCCATCGGGCGGGTTTTGCTCAGCGAGAACGCCCTGCTGCTCATCGACGAGCCCAGCAAGGGCCTGGCGCCGGTGGTGGTGGAACAGTTGGGCGAGGCCCTGAAGCAGATCGCGGCCGAGACCACGGTGCTGCTGGTGGAGCAGAACTTCGGGCTCGCCGCCGCGGTGGGCGACCATGCGGTGGTGCTGGACGACGGCCGCACCGTCTACCAGGGCTCGATGGCGGAGATCCTCGGCGACGCCGCACTGCGGCGCCGCTACCTGGGGGTGGCGTGAGATGGGGCTGATCAGCTGGCTCGTCCTGCAGGGGCTGACGGTGGGGCTGCTCTGGTTCCTCATCGCCTCGGGCCTCAGCCTCATCTTCGGCCTGATGAACGTGCTCAACTTCGCCCACGGAGCCCTCTACATGCTGGGCACCTACGGGGCGCTTACCCTCTACATGGCCACCGGCAACTTCGTGCTGGCCCTGGTCGGCGGCACGCTGCTGGGGGCCGTGCTCGGGGCCCTCATCGAGCTGCTGGCGATCCGGCCGCTCTACGGACGGCAGCTCTTCCAGGTGCTGATGACGATGGGGCTGATCCTGGTCTTCGACGAGGCGGTGGAGGCGATCTGGGGGCCCTACCCGCTGCCCTTTGCGGTGCCTGCGGCCCTGCAGGGCACGTTCACGGTCTTCGACCGGCCCTTCCCCGTCTACCGGCTCTTCATCATCGCCGTGGGCTTCACGGTGTGGCTGCTGGTGCATCTCTTCCTCACCCGGAGCCGGCTGGGCATCATCGTGCGTGCGGGGGTGGAGGACCGGGAGATGGTGCAGGCCCTGGGCATCGACATCCGCAAGGTCTTCACCGGCGTCTTCGCCCTGGGCGGGGCCCTGGCGGCGTTGGGCGGCGCCGTGGCCGGCCCCTTCGAGGGAGCGCACCCCACGCTGGCCTCGGAGAACTTGCTGCCCGCCTTCATCGTGGTGGTGGTGGGCGGCCTGGGCAGCTTCACCGGGTCGCTGCTGGCGGCCATCCTGGTGGGGCTGACGCAGGCGTTCGTGGGCTACTACGCGCCGCAGTTTGCGCTGGCGGTGAACATCGCCCTCATGGCCGTGGTGCTGGTCCTCCGCCCTGAGGGGCTGCTGGGCCGGCAAGGGGGGTGAGCCAGGTGCTGCGTCTGCGCAAACCGGAGGGCGGCTGGCTTGGAGTGGCCGTGCCGGCCGCTGTGATCCTCTTCCTGGCGTTGCTGCCCTTCCTGCCCGGGTTGGGTTCGAACCGGTACCTGCTCGCACTTCTGATCGGCGCCTTCGTCTTCGCCGTGTTCGCCATGAGCTTCGACGTGCTGCTCGGGTACACCGGCATCGTCTCCTTCGGCCACGCCCTGTTCTTCGGCACGGGCACCTATGCGGCGATCCTGCTGGCCAAGTACATGGGCGCGGGCTTCTGGACCGCCCTGGCGGTGGCGCCGGTGGTGGCGGCGGTGCTGGCGCTCATCGTGGGGAGCCTTTCGCTGCGGGTGAAGGGCGTCTACTTCGCCATGGTGAGCATGGCGTTTGCCGAGTTCTTCCGGGTGGTGGCGGAGAAGGCGAGCAGCATCACCGGCGGCAGCGACGGGCTGGCCGTGCAGGTGGCCCCGGACTGGGCCTACGGCCCCCGCCACCGGGTGGAACTCTACTTCCTCACGCTCGCGCTGGCGGTGGTGACCTACCTCGTCCTGCGCCGGGTGCTGGCCTCGCCCTTCGGACGCACGCTGGTGGCCATCCGGGAGAACGAGCAGCGGGCCGCGGCGCTGGGCTACAACGTGTTCGCCTTCAAGCTCGGCTCCCTGGTGCTGGCCGGGATGGTGGCCTCCCTGGCCGGGGTGATGTACGCCGCCACCGAGAACTTTGTGGTGCCCAGCGTGGTCGGCGTGGACACGACGATCCAGGTGCTCCTCATGTCGATCATCGGCGGGGTGGGCACCCTGGGCGGACCGGCCCTGGGCGCGGGGATCATCCGCCTGGCGGGGACCCTGCTCTCCAGCTACACCGAGCGGTGGCGCCTGGCCCTGGGGGCGCTCTACGCCCTGCTGGTGCTCTTCCTGCCCAGCGGCCTGGCGGGCCTAGCCCGGGCCGTGGGGCGCCGGCTGGAGGCGCGGCGGGTCCGGACCGGCGAGGGAGGGGTGGTGGCCGGTGGAACCGCTCGTGCGGGTTGAGTGGCAGGGCCCGGTGGCGGGCCTCACCCTGAACCGGCCCGGGCGGCACAACAGCCTGGTGCCTGAACTGCTCGGGGCGCTGCTGGAGGCCCTGGGCGCCCTGCGGGACCGGCCCGACCTGCGGGCCCTGGTGCTGCAGGCCGAGGGGCGCTCCTTCTCCACCGGCGGCGACGTGCGCCGGTTCTACGCGCAGGGAGAGGGCATCGGCGAGTACGCCGACGGCCTGGTGGGGCAGCTCAACCGGGCGGTGCTGGCCCTGCTGGACTTTCCGGCGCCGGTGGTGGCCGCCGTCCACGGCATCGTGACCGGTGGGTCGCTCGGGCTGGTGCTGGCGGCAGACGTGGTGCTGGTGGCGCCGGAGGCGAGCTTTGCGCCCTGGTACAACGTGGTCGGCTTCAGCCCCGACGGAGGCTGGACCGCTCTCCTGCCGGCCGTGATCGGTCCGCGGCGGGCGGCGGAGGTGCTGCTGCGCAACCTCACCATCACCGCGCAGCAGGCGGTGGAGTGGGGACTGGCCTCCCGGGTGGTGCCGGCTTCGGCGGTGCGGGCGGAGGCCTGGCGGGTGGCCGCCGAGATCGCCGCCCTATGGCCGGGCTCGGTCCGCCGCACCCGGCGGCTGCTGCGCGGCACCCTGGGCGACGTGGCGGCGCGGCTCGAGGCCGAGCGCCGGGAGTTCTGCGCCCAGGTGGTGACGGCCGAGGCCCGGGAGGGCATGCGCCGGTATCTGGGAGAAGAGTGAAATGGAGGCGGCAGAGGTCATCCCTCTGCCGCTTGCGTTGCGTTCACCTCTGGGGAACTGGCGAGGCGGTCTTACTCATCGATGAGTTGCTGCGGATTGCCCTACTTGATGCGCCTGACGCGCAGTTTTTTGGTTACAGTCCAGCCTCGAACCGAGGCGCCGAGGAATCTCTTAGCGCTGAGTACCCACTCGCGTTCCTGCAGGACATCCATGGTGGTGCACAGAAAGGCCAGGAGCGTACAAGATTCGCTCGTATAGCGACTTCGTCCGCGTTGACTACGACCACTACTGGAAGCAGGGCCTCTGGAACTTCTGGGTGTGAGAGGAGGGGGACCCGTGAACCGCTGTACCTGGCTGAAAGCCGTCTTGAGTACCCTGATCGCCGGCATGATCTTGCTGAGCGGCAGCGGGGGTTCGACCGCCTTGGCCTCTGAGGCGAACGCGGCCGTGGAGGCCGCCGAGCGTGCGCTCGATACCTACAAGGGGTTTGTTCCGTGGGACCAGTTTGGCTTTGCGAGCGAACAGGAACTCCGCCAGGCCCGGGTGGGCGAGGGAATTCCGATCTACAGGCTCGACTTCTCAACGGCTGCGAAGGACCTGGAGACCCTTGGGGATGCGATCAGAGACGTCAAGATGCTGGAGTTCGTTGTTTCCAGCAACGGCCGCCCCATCACGCGCCTCACGCTCAGGCAACTGGAGACCGGAGAGTACCGGCGCTATGAATTCGGCGGCCAAGGGGAGTACCTGCAGCGCGGCCTGTCTGCCCTCCCGTCGCAGGCCGGCGTGAAACTGGTGCGCCTGGGGGCCATGGAGTTTCTCTACCTGAATCACCAGGGTACGGAATACGTGGTCCCCATCGGTCCGATTCCCCTGTCTGGCGTTGAACTGCTGAAACTGTATACGTTTAAGGAAGTTCAGCCCGCCATTCAGAAGTTCGCCCTCAAGACGCTCGAGGCGGATCCAGACGCATCTGGCGGTCCTGGCGGGGCTTCCGCCGGTGAGGGGTCGTTCCCGGCATCCTGGTGGATGCTGGCGGCAATCGGTGCGCTCCCGGTTGGCATCGTGGCGCGCACGGTCTGGTGGCTGGCTCACAGGTAGTTGGCGATGCGGAGGAACCGGGGCTGGCGGGGGCCGGTGTGGGGGTCCCCGGCGCCTGTGGCCCGGGGTGCAGAAAAGGGGGGCCGAGTGACACGGTCACCCGGCCTCCCCGGTTTGTGCCAGCTGTCCGTCCGCGCTACACCAGCTTCCGGATCCACTCGTCCCGGTCACCGGGAAGGAAGTCGATTACCGGAATCTCCAACATCGTGTAGCACCCGGGCCGCTGGCGGGCGGCGGCCCGCAGGGACGCCACCATCACCTGCGCCGTGAGCGCCGGATTGTTGATGCGCATCTCGAACCGGAACAGCTGGTTGTGGGTGGCGCCGGAGACGCCCTTGCGCTCCATCACCACGCCGTGCCCCATGTCGATGAGCTGGCTCACGTCCTCGACCTGGGTCACCCGGGTCTCGTCCTTCGCGAAGTAGGGATCGGTCTTGATCGCCCGCTCCACGGCGGCGAAGTCGGCCCCCGGCTCCAGCTCCACGTACACAGCCCGCTTGTGGGTGCCCATGCCGGCGGGGATGGTGAGCGACAGCGCATCCTTCACTCCCGGAACCGCCCTCACCGCCACCGAGTGGCCCATCGACATGCCGGGGCCGAAGTTGGTGTAGGTAATGCCCCGCGGCGCCATGAACTCCAGCATGCCCCGAATCATCGAGTCGGTGCCCGGATCCCAGCCGGCCGAGATCACCGCGACCGCCCCGTGTTCCTTCGCCACGGGGTCCAGCCGCTTCCGGAGGTCGGCCAGCTCGCCGTGGATGTCGTAGCTGTCCACGGTGTGGATGCCGCGCTTCAGGATGTCCTCCGCGTACTCGGGAACAGATCGGGTGGGCACGCAGAGCAGGGCGCCCTGCACGCCCTCCAGCTCGCCGATGTCCGTGACGACCTTCACGCCGGCGAGCTCCGGCGGGGAGGCGGCCAGCACACGGCGGCGGACCACCCCGGCCAGCTCCATGTCGGGAGCGGCCTGCACAGCCTCCAGTGCATAGCGCCCCACGTTGCCGTAGCCCACCACCGCCACACGCAGCTTGCTCATCTGGGCAATCGCCTCCTCGCGATTTGGTTAGGCTTCATTCTACCCCACGAGGCTTCGAGTCGTCTACTCGAACGAGGCGACGCCCCCGCAAGACGCGACAGGCCCGCAAATTCGGGCCGATGTCGCAAACTGAAAATAGCCGCAATAAACAGGGAACTGGACAAGTTGCGTCGTATCTCTTTCTCCATCTGACTGTCGGAGGGAGAGACCTCATGGGCCTGCCGCTGCGCCGTTACGTGCGGCTGCTCACGCGGTACCTCAAGCCGGAGTGGGCGCAGGTCACGTTCCTCGCGCTCCTGCTTGCGCTCAGCATCGCACTCCAGCTCATCAACCCGCAGGTGTTGCGGCGCTTCCTCGACGTCGCCGCTGGCGAGGCGTCGGGGGGGCTGTCCCTGCAGGCGCTGGCCATCCTCTTCATCGGGTTGGCGTTCGCCGCCCAGGTGGTGAACGTGGCTGCCCGGTACGTGAGCGAGTCGGTCTCCTGGCGCGCCACCAACGCGCTGCGGGCCGACCTGACCGACCATTGTCTCCGGCTTGACCTGGGCTTCCACAAGAGCCGCACGCCGGGCGAGATGGTGGAGCGCATCGATGGCGACGTAACCGCTCTGTCGCAGTTCTTCTCCCAGCTGTTCATCGGCGTGCTGGCCAACCTGGTGCTGATGGCGGGCATCCTCGTGTTGCTCTTCCGCGAGGACTGGCGGGCCGGCGTGGCGCTGACGGCCTTCGCGCTCTTCACCCTCTGGGTGCTGGGCTGGGTCCGGAACCTCTCCGTGCCCTACTGGACCCGCCAGCGTCAGGCCTCGGCCGAGTACTACGGCTTCCTGAGCGAGGTGCTGGCCGGGACGGAGGTGATCCAGGCCAGCGGCGCCCGGCGCCACATGCTGAGCCGCTATCTGCGCATGGTCCAGGAATATTACGGGCATAACCTGAAGGCCAGCATGACGGTTGCCCTGATGTGGGGTTCCTCCATCGTCACGTTTGCGGTGGGCGCCGCACTCTCCCTCGGGGTGGGCGCCTGGCTCCACGCCCGCGGGGCGATCACGGCCGGCACGGTCTACCTGCTTTTCCACTACACCGAACAGCTCCGGCGGCCCATCGAGCAGATCCGGACGCACCTGCAGGAACTGCAGAAGGCGGGGGCGGCGGTGGAGCGGGTGGAGGAACTGTTCGCCGTGCAGACGCGCGTGCCCGACGGTCCGGGGCGACCGCTGCCGCCGGGGCCGCTTTCGGTGGAACTGGACGGCGTTTCCTTCGGCTACGAGCCGGGGGCGCCGGTCCTGCGCGACGTCAGGCTGTACCTGCGCCCGGGTGAAGTGCTCGGGCTGCTGGGGCGCACCGGCAGCGGCAAGTCGACCATCGCCCGCCTGCTCCTGCGCTTCTACGACCCCGACGCGGGTGCAGTGCGTCTGGGCGGCGTCGACCTGCGGGAGGCGAAGGTGGCGGAGGTGCGGAGCCGGGTCGGATTCGTCACGCAGGACGTGCAGCTCTTCGCCGGGACCGTGCGCGACAACCTGACCTTCTTCGACCGGTCCATCAGCGACCGGCGGCTCCTGGCGGTGCTGGATGAGCTCGGGCTGGGCGCCTGGGTGGAGTCGCTGCCGCAGGGGCTGGACACCCCCCTGGAGGCGGGCGGACTCTCCGCCGGCGAGGCGCAGCTTCTGGCGCTGGCCCGGGTCTTTCTGGCAGACCCCGGACTCGTGATCCTCGACGAGGCCTCCTCCCGGCTCGACCCGGCCACGGAGGCCCTCGTGGAGCGGGCCATCGACCGGCTGCTGGCCGGCCGCACCGGCATCATCATCGCCCACCGGCTGGCCACGGTCCACCGGGCCGACCAGATCCTGATCCTCGAGGACGGAAGGGTGGCAGAGTGGGGCGAGCGGGCCCGCCTTGCCGCCGATCCCGGCTCCCGGTTCGCCCACTTGCTGCGCACGGCTGCGGAAGAGGTGCTGGTGTGATGTCTACCTGGCGGTTCGTCTGGCACCTGGTCACGTACAAGCCCTGGCTCTACCTGATCAGCCTGGTCCTTTTCACCACCATGTACCTGCTGCCGGTGCTGCCCGGCCTGCTCACCCAGGCCTTCTTCGACCGGCTCACCGGCGCGGCGCCGGCGGGGCTCGACCCGGCCACGATCATCGCCCTGCTGGTGGCCGTGGCCGTGGGCCGGTTCGCCGTGCTGACCGCCGGTTTTCTCACCGCGGCGACGGGGCGGGAGTACGTGGCGGCCCTGCTCCGGCGCAACGTGCTGGAGCGGATCCTTGAGCTTCCCGGTGCAGCGGCGCTGCCTGAGGCGCCCGGCGAGGCGCTCAACCGGCTCCGGGACGACGTGGTGCAGGCGGAGGAGACGGCCGACTTTCTGCTGGACGTGGTCGGCCAGACCACCTTTGCCCTCGTGGCGCTGCGCATGCTGCTGGCCATCGACGCCCGCATGACGCTCCTGGTCTTCCTGCCGCTGGCCGCCGTGCTGGTGGTGACGCGGGCGGTGGGGAACCGCATCCTGCAGAACCGCCGGCGCAGCCGGGAGACCACGGCCCGGGTGACCGGCCTGCTGGCCGAGCTCTTCGGCGCGGTGCAGGCGGTGCAGGTGGCCGGCGCCGAATCGCGGGTGATCGCCCATTTCCGGCGCCTGAGTGAGGAGCGGCGGGCGGCGATGGTCTCCGACCGGCTGCTCGTCCAGGTGCTGGAGTCGGTGGGGCTCAACGCCTCTTCGCTGGGCATGGGGCTGATCCTGCTCCTGGGCGCCCGCTCGATGGCCGGCGGGCAGTTCTCCGTGGGCGATTTCGCCCTCTTCGTCTACTACCTGGGCTACGTGGCCGACTTCACGCACTTCACGGGCCGCTGGCTCGCTCTGTACCGCCAGACCGGCGTTTCGAAGGACCGGCTGCTGGCGCTCATGCAGGGCGCACCGCCCGACCGGCTGACGCGGCGCAGCGAGATTCGCCTTCGCGGCCCGGTGCCGGTGCCGCCGGAGCCGCCGATTCCGGCCGCCGGCCCGCTGCAGGAGCTGCGCGTGGAGGGGCTCACCTGTCGCTACCCCGACAGCGGCCGGGGCATCGAGGACGTAAGTTTCACGCTCACCCGGGGCAGCTTCGCCGTAGTCGCCGGCCGGGTCGGGTCGGGCAAGACGACCCTGCTCCGGGCGATCCTGGGCATGCTGCCGGCGCAGGCGGGCACCATCTACTGGAACGGGGAGCCGGTCGCGGACCCGGCCGCCTTCATGGCGCCGCCCCGCTGTGCGGCGACGCCCCAGGTGCCGCTGCTCTTCAGCGGCACCGTGGAGGAGAACATCCGCCTGGGCTGGGACGCCTCGGCGGCCGAGGTGGCGGCGGCGGTCTACGACGCGGTGCTGGAGCGGGACCTCGCCGCGATGGAGGAAGGGCTGCAGACCCGGGTGGGGGTGCGCGGGGTGCGCCTGTCGGGCGGTCAGATGCAGCGCACCGCCGCGGCCCGGATGTTCCTGCGCCGGCCGGAACTCCTGATCATGGACGACCTCTCCAGCGCCCTCGACGTGGAGACCGAACAGGCCTTGTGGGAGCGGCTTTTCCGGCGCGGCGACGTGACCTGCCTGGTGGTGAGCCACCGGGAGGCGGCGCTGCGCCGGGCGGATCAGATCATCCTGCTCCGGGACGGCCGGGTGGTCGACCGCGGGCGGCTGGACGAGCTGCTGGAGCGGTCGGAGGAGATGCGGGCGCTCTGGCAGAGCAGCACGGTGCGCCAGTCATCCGAGGCCCAGGACTGATCTCCCTTCCTGGTCACCTGCACCCCGGGGCGTTAGCGCCGCAACCGGCACGGGTCGTCAGGCGGGACAGGTACCCGTGCCGGCTACTTGTGCATAGAAAAATGGCATTTTGAGGGGGCACCCCCAGACCGGCTGTGCATGCGCCGAACGACTCTGGTGAGCAAGGATCACAGGAGGGATCGGCGCATGCACACGAAGTTGCTTTCCTCACGGTTACACAAGGCGATGGCCATCGGCACCGTCCTGGCCATCTCCGCCGCACTGGGGGCCCCTGCGGTGCTGGCCTCGGGCTCCGTCCGTCTGGCCCCGCCCCGGAACCTGGCGCTCACGCCGCCGCGGGTCACCGAAGACGGTCACGTGGCCCTCAGCTGGGATTCCGCCCGCTCCGCTGACGTCGTCGGTTACGAGGTCCACCGACTCTACGGCGAGGGAGTCTCCCCCCGGGCGGACGAGACCACCTACGTGGGCATGACCGCCGACCTCACGGCCACCGATGAGCTCGCCGCCGAGGGCCGCTACCACTACGCGGTGGTCGCGGTGGACGAGGATGGGAACCGGAGCGCACCGTCGGCCTGGAAGTCGGTGCTCTACGACGACCCGGCCAACGGGGACGAGATCGCCACCGACACGACGGCCCCGGCGGCCCCTGCCGACCTGGTGGCTGAGCCCGCCTACACCCGCGACGGCGCCGTGACCCTCAGCTGGACCCCGCCGGAGGACGAAGACGTGGCCCGGTACCTGGTCTACCGCTCTGCGGGCGACGAGCGGGCGCAGTTCCTCGGCTACGTGGAGGCGGGGCTCGCCTTCTTCGACGACCGGCTGACCGGGGACGGCGTCTATACCTACACCGTCGTGGCGCAGGACCTGGCGGGCAACCTCAGCGGCCGCGCCGCACCGGCGACGGTGACGATGGATACGGTGGCGCCCGCAGTCACGATCCGCACCCCCGAGGCCGGCAAGGTCTACCGTCCGGAAGGCTCGCTGGCGGTACGGGTCCGGATGACGGATGCGGGGGCCGGGTACGATGAGGAGGACGTCGCCTACTTCCTCGACGGAGCCGCCCTCGACCAGCCGGTCATCCCGCTGGCGGACCTGGCCGATGGCACACACCGGTTCGGGGTGCAGGTGACCGACCGGGCGGGGAACGTGGGCACGGCCGACGTCTCGTTCGAGATCCGAAGCAGCCACCTGGACCAGGCGCCGGTCATGCGCACGAAGTCGGCGGCCACCAACAGCCGGACGGTCAGGTTCTCCTGGGAGGCGCCGCAGCGTGACGTGACCGGCTACAACATCTACCGGGCCGAGGGCGACGGCGAGTTCGGGCTGCTCGCCACCGCCGTGGCCACCGAGCGGCAGTTTGCGGACGTGGTCCCGGGCGAGGGCATCTGGTCCTACCGGGTGACGGCCCTTTACGGCAGCGACGAGAGCGTGCCGTCGGGCACGGTTGTCTTCACGGTTGACCAGACCAAGCCGACGGTTCGCATCAGCGCGCCGGAGGATGGCGCCGAGTACGTTGCGGAGGGCGAGCTCACCCTCTCGTACTCGGTGCGGGACGGGCTGTCCGGCGTCGCCCGGGACGGCGTGAAGGTGGAGCTGGACGGTGCGGCTTTCACCCAGCCGAAGCTCGACCTGGCCAGGCTGGCCGAGGGGGAGCACGTCCTCCGGGTGACGGCCACCGACAGGGCCGGTAACCAGGCGACCGCCTCCGTCGCCTTCACCGTGGTGGCCCCGCCGACCGGTGGCGACGAGGGCGACGACCCCGCCGCCGATGAGGGTTTGCGGCAGACGGTGCTCGCGGTGCTGGCCAGGTGGGAGTCCAAGATCCATCACGGCCAGTACAACGCCCTGAAGGCCAAGGTGATGAACGGCAACTGGTCCTCGTTCGTCAAGCAGGTCGTGAAGTTCCAGGGCAAGTTCATCCATCCGGATGCCGCGAAGGAGCTTCTGGGGCTGTTCGGCGCCTGGGACGGCGCGGGCGGTCGGTGGGAGCAGTGGCCTGGCGACGGCAGCGACCGGGAGAACCGTGGGAATGACGGCTGCGGGAAGTCCGGCAACCGCTGGACGCACGGCGACCGGGATGACGACGACGATCGCGACGACGATGATGACGACCGCGGCGACGACGGTCGTCGCGGGAACCCGGGCAACGGCAACAAGGGAAACAAGAAGAGCAACCCGGGGCTCGGCAAGGGCCGCAACAAGTAGGCAGCAGCTGCCCTGGCATTCACCCGCAGCACCGTCCTGAGAACGGTCACCCGGACAGGCGGAACACGGTCCGACCAGGCCAACGGTCGCCGGCCGCTGACCGGGAGATGTTGTCAGGAACCTACCAGAAACACGCGGTGCCGGGCCGATCGCTCATGCTGGAAGCAAGCGCCGCCGCGGCGGGAAAAGCCCGCTGCGGCGGCGTTCTCGCACTTTCAAGGGGTCTCCTCCTACCTGGGCGACCGGCGCACTCGGTCGGTGCAATCAACCCGGCAGAACGCCCGCGGCGCACCCCTGGCAACAGATTCCTTGCATGAGGTTGACCAGTTCGTTGCAGATTACAGGCAACAACATAACAAGGAGGCGCTCAACCATGGCAACCAACAACAACAACAACAACAACTCGATCCTGATCGCACAGGCCCGTGCTGCCCTCGAGCAGATGAAGAACGAGACCGCGGCCGAACTGGGCATCCAGAACTATGCCCAGCAGTACAAGGGCGACCTGCCCAGCCGGGTCAACGGTTCCGTGGGCGGATACATGGTGAAGAAGATGATCGCCCTGGCCGAGCAGCAGCTGGCGGGCGGCACCGGCACCACCACCATCCGCTGACCGTGGCCGGTAAGCAGTAAGGGAAGGAGCAGTCAGCATGGCAAACGTCTTCGGCACCGGCTTTGGGGCAGGCACCACGACCCCGACGACCGGCTTCCAGTCCGGCGGGGGCGGCAGCAGCAACAACCAGGTCCTGGTCTCCCAGGCCCGGGCTGCCCTGGAGCAACTGAAGCAGCAGACCGCGGCCGAACTGGGCATCCAGAACTACGCCCAGCAGTACAAGGGCGACCTGCCCAGCCGGGTGAACGGCTCCGTGGGCGGGTACATGGTGAAGAAGATGATCGCTCTGGCCGAGTCGCAACTGTCCGGAAGCACGACGGTTCAGAGCTGACCCCCACCGTGCGTGGAGGCAGGAGCGGGTTGCCGCCCCTGCCTCCTCAGTTGATGTAGCGAAGCAGGTCCTGGGCGGTCACACTGGTGTGAAGCACCGCGTTGAGGCTGCCCGCGATCAGTTTGGCCAGGTCTTCAGTCAGCTCGTCGATCTCCTTGGGCGTGACCACGAGTTCGCCCACGGTGGGAGAGAGCACGTCGCTCAGGAGCTTACGCCGCGACTCGGGAGAGCGGAACAGCTGGAAGAAGGGCTTGGTTTCGGCGAAGCTGCTCGCCATGGCCTCGAAGGCGTCCTGCACGATGGTGGTCGCGTGGACCACCGTCGGCACGCCGATGGCAATCACTGGAACGCCCAGCGTCTCCTTGTTCAGCGCCTGCCGCCGGTTGCCGATGCCCCCGCCGGGCTGAATGCCTGTGTCGGCGATCTGGATCGTGGTGCCGATTCGCTCCACGGACCGGGCGGCCAGGGCGTCGATGCAGATCACCGCGGCCGGCTTGATGCGCTCCACGATGCCGTGGATCACCTCGGCCGTCTCGATGCCGGTGGTGCCGAGAACGCCCGGGGCGATGGCGGCCACGGCCCGCAGCCCGCCCGCCACGTCCGCCGGCACGTAGTCCCGCAGGTGCCGGGTGACCAGCAGCTTTCCCGTGACCCGCGGCCCGAGGGCGTCCGGCGTGGCGTTCCAGTTGCCCAGCCCCACCACCAGCACGGTGTCGTTCTCCTTCAGGTCGAGCAGCTGGTCCAGTTGCTCGACCAGAACCTTGCCCACCTGCTCCTGCAGCTCGCGGTTGCGCCGGCGCAACTGGGGTGCCTCGATGGTGATGTAGTTGCCCATCGGCTTGCCGATGAGCTGCTCGCCCACCGGGTCGACCACCCTGACCCAGGAGACGGTGGCGTGCTCGTACTTCTTCTCTTCCATGATCACACCCGGGACCTCAGTCTTGGCGTCGCCCCGGGCCGCCGCCGTCGCCTCCAGAGCCAGGTCCGTGAACGGGTTCAGGTGGTCCAGCGATTGCATCTGTTTCCCTCCCGGATTGGTGGGTTCCACCTGGGGCTATTCTCTCCCCCGGCATTCTCTGGCATACCAGGGGATTTGGTGGTGGGCGGATTCAGCTGCCCTCACAGCCAGCAGCCCATCTCATCGCTCAAGGCCCGTGCCAGCCGCCTACCCCCGTTCTTACCGCCCAGTCGCCACCGCGCAACGCTTTCTTTACGCCATTGTTTGGTTCGTCTATAGTAGTAGGCAGCACGGGGGTGAGGGCTGCAGTGGAAGAGAAACAGGACGGGCTGAAGCCCCGCCACGTCGACATGGGCGAGAGGGGCATCTACCACACCGACAACCGGCTGAACGACCTGACGGGCAAGGAGTGGGTCTACGCCACCCGGTCCGTGATCAACAAGAGCTACCCGCCCTCCTTCCAGTTTCAGCTGCGCAGCCAGCACGGGGGGCAGAAGCCGCCCGAGCTGTGCGCGGACCTGATCCGCACCTTCACCAAGGCCGGGGAGCGGGTCCTGGACCCCTTCATGGGCGTCGGCGGGACGCTCATCGGTGCGACTATCTCCGACCGGTCCGCCGTGGGGGTGGAGGTGAACCCCCGGTGGGTCGAGATCTACCGGGAGGTCTGCCGGCTGGAGGGCCTCACGGAGCAGGAGGCCATCTGCGGCGACAGCCGGGCCGTGCTGCCCACCTTCCCGGACGAGGCGTTCGACCTGGTCCTGACCGACGTGCCCTACTGGAACATGGACCGCCGCCGCCGGTCCACCGGCAAGTTCAAGCGAGCCGGCGGCCCTGCCGTGGAGCGCCGGCGGTCGAAGCTCTCGCCCTTCGCCCCGGGAGAGACGGAGACCGGCGTCACCGGCCTGGCGGAGAAGGAGGAGTGGCTGGAGACCATGCGGGCCGTCTTCGCCCAGGCGATGCGGGTCCTGCGGCGCCGGCGGTACCTGGTGGTCTTCATCGGCGACATGTACCACTCGGGCCGGTACCACATGCTCTCGGCCCAGCTCGCGGAGCTGCTGGAGGGCCTGGGGCTGGTCCTGAAAGCCAACCTGATCTGGTACGACGTCTCCAAGTCCCTGCACGTGTACGGCTACCGCTACGAGTTCATCCCCTCCATGGTGCACCAGAACATCCTGGTGCTGCGCAAGCCCTGAGGGGGAAGGAGGTGCGCGGTGTTCCCGGGTGCGTCCGAAGTGCGCCTGAAGCCCCTGTGGGTTCAGAACCGCAAGTTCATCGGCAGCAAGCAGAACCTGCTGGACTTCATCGCAGGCGTGGTGGCGGAGCGCGCCCCGGAGGCGCGCTCGCTGGCCGACCTGTTTGCCGGCAGTGCGGTCGTGGCCTACCACTTCGCCGCCCGCGGCTTCGCCGTGACGGCCTCGGATCACCTCTACCACAATTACGTGGCGGCCCGCTGCTTCCTGGGCGGCCGGCCGGGGGAGGTGGACTGGGACCGCCTGGCCGGGATGCTCGCCTACCTGGACCGCCTGCCTCCGATCGAGGGCTACTGCTTCACCGAGTACGGCGGCACCTACTTCACCCGGGAGAACGCCGGCCGCATCGACGCCATCCGTGAGCAGATCGCCGCCTGGCGGGCCGACGGAACCATCGGCGAGCAGGAGGAGGCGGTGCTGCTCACCAGCCTGCTCTACGCCGCCGACAAGGTGGCCAACACCTGCGGCCAGTACGACGCCTACCTCAAGCACCTGGGCAAGGATCCCTACGCGGACGACGGCACCCACCTGGTCGACGCCACGGTCTACAAGCCGCTGGAGCTCTGCCTGCCCCAGGTGGTGGAGTCGGAGCAGAACCGGGTCTACTGCGCCGATGCCGACGTGCTGGTCGACGCGGTCGAGGCAGATGTGCTCTACCTGGACCCGCCCTACAACGGGCGGCAGTACGTCGACAACTACCACGTGCTCGAGAACATCGCCCGCTGGCAGAAACCCCGGCTCTACGGCAAGACCCGCAAGTTCCGCCGCGACGGCCTCAAGTCTGCCTACTCCCGCCGCGCCACGGCCGGCCGGCACCTGACCCGCCTGATCCAGCGGGCCCGGGCCCGGCATATCCTGCTCTCTTATAATAATGAAGGGATCATACCCGACGAGGTGATCTGGGCGGCGCTGGAGCAGCGGGGGCCGGTGGAGCTGTTCACGACGGAGTACGCCATCTTCGGTAACGGCGCCGGGCGCGCCGGCCGCCGCCCGATCGTCGAGCGGCTCTTCTACTGCCGGGTGGTGAGATAATACAACTTTAGAAGGATCATGGAGTTGCACGTTGAAATCCTCCCTCATCCCGTTCCGGATGAAGGAGGACGTCATGCACAGAAAATGGATGGCCACCGCGGCCACGGTAGCCACCCTGGTGGTCTGCGGCACGGGTCCTGTCGCCGCTGCCCCCCTGAGTTCGGAGCCCAAGCTGGGAGCCGCGTTGAGCTTGGTCTTGGCGTTGGCATCCCGGCCCGCTGCGGTGCTTGATCTGGCTGAACCCGCACCGGCCTCGGAAGACGGGTCCGGGTCGGAGACTTATCCGGCACCGGAAGCAGATTCCGGGCCGATACCTGAACCGGCAGAGCCTGCGCCTGAACCCCTGCCGGAACCTGCACCTGCACCGACGCCGGAACCGGCGCCTGAACCCACACCTACCCCTGAACCCGCCCCTGAACCGGCTCCCGAGCCCATGCCGGAGCCCGGACCTGAACCCGAGCCCCAGCCGCAGCTCTTCGCCGACCTGCCGCCCGAGCACTGGGTCTATCCCGAGGTCGTGCGCCTGGTCGAGGCGGGGGTTATCCACGGCTCGCCGGACGGGCGCTTCCGCCCGAACGAGCTGATCTCGCGCGCTGAGTTCCTGAAGATGCTGCTCGCCGCGCGCGGCATCGACACGGCGGGCAAGTGTGCGGGATTCTTTGCGGACGCCGAGTGCTGGACCTGGTACGCACCGTACGTGGAGGTCGGCTACCGGCTGGCGATTCTCGACCCGCTGGACGACACCTACTTCGACCCCGACGGCGCGATCACCCGGGAGCAGCTGATCGACGCGATCGTGCGCGCCATCGGCCAGTTCTGGACTGCCCGCTCGGACGCGCGGGAGAACGTGAACGCCATCCTGGGGGCGTACTCGGACTGGCGGGACATTGACTGGGACAGGCGTCCGGCCTATGCGTACGCGCTGAAGCACGGCCTCGTGAACGGCTTCCCCGACGGAACCCTGCGTCCCAAGGCTTACACCACTCGCGCCGAGGCGGCCGCCCTCATCCAGCGGGTGCTGCTGGATCCGGCGGACCTGCCCCGGGTGGAGCTGGACGGCCATGAGGTGATCTACCGGGACGTGATGGACATGACCGCCTCCATGTACACGCCGCACGAGGAGGGAATCGGCACGAGGACCTACACCGGCGTCTCCGTGCGGTACGGGGCGGTGGCGGTGGACCCGGAGGTCATCCGGCTCGGTACCCTGCTCTACGTGGAGGGCTACGGCTACGCCATCGCCGTGGACAAGGGCGGCGCCATCAAGGGCAACCGGATCGACCTGTTCTCGTGGGCGCCGGCCGAGGAGGCCTGGCGGTTCGGGCTGCAGCCCCGCAGGGTCTGGATTCTGCCCTGAGCGGAGGCAAGAAAGGAGGGCAGCCCGATCGGACTGCCCGAGAGGAGAAGTGGGAGAGGAAACGGAACGGAGAAAGAGCCCGACCTGAGGGGTGGTTACCGCTCACTCGGCATCGGCTCTCACTGGTCCTTAGGATACCCAAGAAGGCGCGGGCTATACCGGATGCGCACGCCGTTTTTGGGGAAGAAGAGCGAAAGGTGAAGCGCTGTGCGCGTGATCGCAGGGACGGCGAAGGGCCGCCCGCTGAAGACGGTGAAGGGCCGGGACATCCGCCCGACCAGCGACCGGGTGAGGGAATCGCTGTTCAACATCCTCGGCCCCCGGACGGTAGACGCCGAGTTCCTGGATCTGTTTGCCGGGTCGGGGGCCGTGGGAATCGAGGCACTGAGCCGCGGCGCCCGCCGCTGCGTGTTCGTGGAGCTGCAGACGGCGCACCTGCGGATCGTGGAGGCCAACCTGGAGTCGACCGGCCTGCGGGACCGGGCCGAGCTGATCCGCCGCGACGCCCGCGCCGCGCTGGTCGACCTGGGCCGGCGCGGCCGCAAGTTTGATCTGATCTTCGCAGACCCGCCCTACGGGCAGGACCTCGTTCCGGCGGTGTTGAACGGCATCGACGCTTACGGTCTCCTGGCCGACGGCGGCTGGGTCATCTGCGAACATCACGGCAAGGATCCCGTCCCCGATGCAGCAGGAGGTCTGCGCAAGTTCAGGGAAGTAGTCTTCGGAGAAACGGTGCTATCAATTTACCGGAATGAAGCCTAGATTTGCCGGGGGGCAGCATTCGTGACGAAAGCAGTTTGTCCCGGGAGCTTCGATCCCGTGACGATGGGTCACCTCGATATCATCGAGCGGGCGGCCCGCACCTTTGACGAGGTCGTGGTCGCCGTGATGACCAACCCGCGCAAGGCGCCGCTCTTCACCGTGGAAGAGCGCGTGGAGATGCTGCGGGAGGCCACGCAACACATCCCCAACGTTACCGTGACGGCGGCCGACGGCCTGCTCGTGGACTTTGCCCGCAAGCACGGCTGCAAGGTCATCGTGAAGGGGCTGCGGCCGATTCAGGATTTCGAGTACGAGTGGCAGATGGGTGCCGTGAACAAGCAGCTGGACGACGAGATCGAGACCTGTTTCCTGATGAGCCGAATCGAGTACGCCCACCTCTCCTCCAGCATCGTGCGGGAACTGGCCTTCTTCGGGTGCCCCACGACCGGGATGGTGCCCCCGTCTACCGCACAACGGCTAAGGGAGAAGTTTGCCAAGCCTCAAGCTTGAGACTGGGGGGGTTGCCGTGGAGATCATGGCATTGATTGACCGCCTGGAGGAGCTGGTGAACCAGGCGACGCGCGTGCCGCTCACGGGCAAGATCCTGATGGACCCCGACGAGCTGCTCTCACTGGTCGACCAGATGCGCGAGGTTATCCCCCAGGAAGTCCGGGAGGCCAACCGCGTCGCACGGGACCGGGAGGCGATCCTGCAGGAGACCCGGGAACAGGCGGACCAGATCCTGCGGGAAGCCAAGGCGCTCGCGGCGCAGCTGACGAGCGAGGCCGCGGTCACCAAGGAGGCGCAGAACCAGGCCAACGAGCTGATCGACCAGGCCAAGCGGGTGGCGCGCGAGATTCGCCAGAACGCCCTGGAGTGGGCCGACGAGCTCTTCGCCCGCACCCAGCCCGAACTGGAGCGCCTGGCGGCGGACACCCAGCGGGCGGTTCAGGCCGTGCGCAAGGCCAGGGAGGAGTTGCAGAATCAGCTGTAGCGGGCAGGGGTGAGCCCTTTGCGCGTGGTCATCCTGTGGTATCGGCAGCTGGACGCGTGGGTTCGACGGCTCTTGGCGCTGTCGAGCCTCATTGCTGTTGTGGGCGCTGTGCTCGTCTACACGCCGACCGACTACTACGTGACCGCCCCCGGCGCCGCCATCGACACCAGCCGGCTGGTGATGGTAGAGAACGGCGACCCGCACCGCGGGCGCCTCTACATGCTGGTGGTCAACACGCAGCCTGCGAACCTGTTCTGGTACCTCTACGCCAAGCTCGACCGCCGGGCTGTGCTCCAGACCAAGGAAGAGTACCTCGGCAGCTTTGAGACTTACCGCGAGTACGTCGAGTGGAGCAGGCGCGAGATGGACGACAGCCAGCGCACCGCCCGCGCGGTGGCCTTCGAACTGCTGGGGTTCGGCGAGGGCGTGCGCTCCGTCGGGGTGCGCGTCGTGGGGATTCTGGCCGACAGCCCCGTGCGCGGGGCACTCCACGCCGGCGACGTAATCACGGCCCTGAATGGGGAGCGGGTGACCGACGTGGTGTCGCTGCGCAGCCGCCTGGCCGAGGTCCCGGCCGGCACGCAGGTGCACGCCACGGTGCTCCGGGAGGGCGCCGAGCTGGCGCTGGTGCTCCCCACCCGGGCGTCGACCGAGCCCGGCCGTGAGGGGACGGCCGTCCTGGGCATCACCATTCAGGACGAGCTCGATTTCGACGATGATGCGGTGCCGGTGGAGATTCGCTCCGGCCGGATTTTCGGGCCCTCCGCCGGCCTGATGTTTACCCTGCAGATCATCGACCAGCTCACGCCGGGCGGGCTCACGGACCGCGTGGTGGCCGGAACGGGCACCATCGAGCCGGACGGCCGGGTGGGCGTCATCGGCGGGGTGCAGCAGAAGGTTTACACGGCGGAGGCTGCCGGGGCGGAGCTGATGTTCGTGCCCAGGGGAAACTACGCCGACGCCGTGGCGGTGGCCACCCGCGTGGAGGTGGTGCCGGTGGACCACGTGCGCGATGCGCTGGACTGGCTGCGCGGGGAGGCGGCGGCGCCCGACCCCGGATAGACGCGGGCCGTCTTGCGAAGAGTATGCGGTGTAAGTCGGCCCGGGGCGTGTTGGTTCGTGCCGGCGTCCGGGGCGGGTCTGCCAGGTTGCACGGGCCAGGGAGTGCGCCCACCCCCTGCATGTTGTGGCCGGTCGCCCGGCGGCGCTCCCACCCTTTGGCAACCGCCTTGGTGAGTGAGCGTGATTTATTGACAAGGAAACACACCGATCGATATAATACTGCCTGTGCCCGCACAGCACGCCCGGGTGCGGGGCCAGGATCGAGGTGGATGTCCGTGCGCATAGACGTGTCTGACATCAAGGAGAAAGCTGGCCTGCAGAAGCGGACCGACCTCTCCGTCAACCTGGAACCCGTCGAGTTCAGCGGCCAGGAGGTTCGCTTTCCCGAACCCTTCACGGGAACGGCGGAGATCTGGAACCTGGGCGACCGGTTGCTCGTGCGTGCGGAAGTGAGCGGTGCGGCCGAACTGGTCTGCAGCCGCTGCCTGAAGCGGTACACCGAGCCCGTCAGCGTGAGCTTTGACGAGGAGTTCGTCGAGGCCGCACCGGGCAAGGGCGAGTCAGATGCGGAGGAGGACGCGGAGTCCGGCCTCACGGTTTCTTTCTACACCGACGACGAGATCGACCTCACCGGGCCGCTGCGCGACAACATCTTGCTCGCCCTGCCGATGAAGCCGCTGTGCCGCGAGGACTGCAAGGGGCTCTGCCCCCGCTGCGGCAAGGACCTGAACGAGGGGCCGTGCAACTGTGACCGCCCGGATGACAAGATCGATCCCCGGCTGGCGGTGCTGCAGGACCTGCTCCGCAAGCCGGATTCCCATTCCTAGAATTCCCCCCGGGGCTGCGTCTCGGGTCCGTCATGTGAACTGACGGAGAAGCGAAAGGGGTGTAAAGGTAGCATGGCGGTTCCGAAGAAAAAGATGTCCAAGGCCCGTCGGGACGCGCGGCGCGCCCACAACTACCGCCTGGTAGCGCCCACGCTGAGCACTTGTCCGAACTGCAAGGCCCCGACGATGCCGCACCGGGTCTGCCCGAACTGCGGGTATTACCAGGGCCGGCCGGTGATCGCGAAGGAGAGCGAGGCCGCAGAGAAGTAGTGCATGATCGTGGCCAGTAAGCCACCGAGACCGGGGAGGCGGAACCTCTCGGGTGTCGGTGGCTTATTTCGTTGAAGCTGCCGTCACGCCGGCCGCTCCACGCAGCATGGCCCGGGCTGCCGTGCTCCCGCTGCGCAGGAGTTGCGGTGCAGCGCGCGGGACCGGGTGCAGGCGGTGATGGCCCGGGAGGGCATCCCGCCGGAGTGAGTGGACCTCGGACCCGAGTTGGGACTCCTCTCGGAGCGCGCCCCCCTGCAAAGGTGCGGGCTGGGCGACCCGCCGCACCTGGCCAGGAGATCGCACTGACCGTCGCCGGGATGGAGGACGGGGAGATCATCTGGGGCGTGGACGCCTACCCGGAGTGCTGGGACGGAGAGGCCTGGTCGCCACGCTTCACCCTCTTCACCGATTGCGGCGGCCACGGACCCGTGAGCGTGCTGTATGGCCCCCGCCTTATCGTAGGCCTGGGCCTCCTGGGCCCGGGGCCCGAGGCGCACGTGCTGCCCGCGCAGTTGGAGCCGGGCTGGTACCGGATTCGCAAGAGGGGGGAAGGGCGCGACCTCGTCGGCTACCTGCAGGTGCAGTGATGGGGTGGGAGCGCCGGTCTTCGGGTCGGCGCCTTTTTCGTGCCTCCGGGTGCCGGCCTGTTTCCGCCGGCTTTACCCCCTATCGGCCGCGCCGCGCCCCCCGAAGAGTTGACTATTGCCAGCCGCACCAACGACGACTATAATTATCACCAGATCCTAAAACCTCGTTTTAGAAGTGGCTTGTCACAGCAAGTGTTATGACCGGATGGCGCGGTTCGCCATCCATCCTCAGCAGGAGCGGCGGCGTGCAAGAGGCGAGGTGGTCTTCTGTGGGCTCCGGCCTGAAGAAACGGGATCGGCAAGCAGCTTTGCGGGAGAAGATCCGCGACAACCCCTTCCTCAGCGACGAGGAGCTGGCCCACATCTTCGGCGTCAGCATCCAGACGATCCGGCTCGACCGGCTGGCCCTGGGCATTCCCGAACTCCGGGAGCGCACCAAGTCGGTGGCCGAGCGCACCTATGGCATCGTCAAGTCGATGGGCTCCAAGGAAATCGTCGGCGAACTGATCGACATCACCCTGGGGGAGCGGGGGATCTCGCTGCTGGAGACCACCGAAGACATGGTCTTCGAGCGCAGCCGGGTGGTGCGGGGGCAGTACATCTACGCCCAGGCCGAATCCCTGGCGATTGCCCTCATCGATGCCGACGTGGTGCTGACCGGTCTGGCGAACATCAAGTTCAAGCGCCCAGTCACCGTGGGGGAGAAGCTGGTGGCCAAGGGGGAGGTCATCCGCAAGCGGCGGAACCAGCACGTGGTGCTGGTGGAGACGCGCGTGGGGAACGAAAACGTCTTCCGGGGCAAGTTCTCCGTCTTCGCGGTGGACCCGGCCCGGATTCCGGGAGGCACGAAGGAATGAGCTACCGCATCGCAGTTGACGCCATGGGCAGTGATGCAGCACCCGCTCCGGAGGTGGCCGGCACCATCGAGGCGGCCCGGGAGTGGCCCGAGCTCCGGTTCACGCTGGTGGGCGACCAGGAGCGCATCCGCGCGGAGGCGCAGAAGCAGGGTGGCCTGCCGCAGAACGTGGAAGTCCTCCACGCCTCCCAGGTGATCACCCCCGACGAGGAGCCCACCAAGGCTGTGCGGGCGAAGAAGGACGCCTCCCTCGTCGTGGCCGGGCGCCTGGTGAAGGAAGGGCAGGCCGACGCCCTGGTCAGCGCCGGCTCCACCGGCGCCCTGGTGGTGGTGGGCACCCTCGGCATCGGACGGCTGAAGGGCGTTCACCGGCCGGCGATCGGCACCATCATGCCCACGCTGGAGCGGCCCGTTTTCGTGCTGGACGTGGGCGCCACGCCCGACGCCCGGCCCGAGTGGCTGGTGCAGTTCGCCCTGATGGGCGACATCTACGCCCGGCAGATCCTCGGCCTCGAGCGGCCCCGGGTGGCGCTGCTCAGCAACGGCACGGAGGCGGAGAAGGGCAACGCCGCCACGAAGGCGACCCACCCGCTGCTCCAGGCGCTTGACGGCATCCACTTCATCGGCAACATCGAGGCGCGCGACGTGCCGCTGGGCGGTGCCGACGTGGTGGTGGCCGACGGCTTCGTCGGCAACGTGCTGCTCAAGACCTACGAGGGCGTCGCCAGCGCCCTGCTCTCGGCCATCAAGCGGGCGCTCACCTCTTCGCCCATCACCACCGTCGGCGCGGCGCTGGTGAAGCCGGCTCTGAAGCAGATGATGAAGCAGTTCGACTACGCCGAGTACGGCGGCGCCCTGCTGCTGGGCCTCTCCGCCCCGGTGGTGAAGTGCCACGGCTCGTCGAACGCCCGCGCCATCCGAAACGGCATCCGGGTGATGAAGCTCGCCCTCGAGGGGGGAACCGTCGCCCGGCTGGCCGACGCTGTGGCCAAGCTGCCCGAACTGAAACCGAAGGACAAGGGGGATTCCCCAGGATGAGTTTGCGCCCCGTGGGTATCACCGGCGTCGGCGCCGCGGTGCCCGAGCGGGTCCTCACCAACCATGACCTGGAGCGGATGGTGGAGACCTCTGACGAGTGGATTCGGACACGCACCGGCATCCGGGAGCGCCGGATCGCCGCACCCGACGAGGCCAGTTCCGACTACGCGATCCGGGCGGCCCGGCGGGCCATGGAGCAGGCCGGGGTGACGCCCGATCAGGTGGACCTGATCATCTGCGCCACCGTGACGCCCGACATGCCCTTCCCGGCCACGGCGGTCCTCGTGCAGGACGCCATCGGCGCCCGCAACGCGGCGGCCTTCGACCTCTCGGCGGCCTGCCCGGGATGGGTGTACGGGGTGGTGATGGCGCAGCAGTCGATCGCCACGGGGCTCTACAACTGCGCCCTGGTGATCGGCGTGGAGCTGCTCTCGAAGGTGGTGAACTGGAAGGACCGGAGCACCTGCGTGCTCTTCGGCGACGCCGCCGGCGCGACGGTGCTGCAGCCTGTCTCGGCGGGCAGGGGCATTCTCGCCTCGGTGCTCGGCTCCGAGGGATCGGGGGCGTGCCATCTGCACATCCCCGCCGGGGGTTCCCGCCGGCCCCCCTCGGCCGAGACCGTGGCGCAGGGGCTCCACTACGTGCACATGAACGGGCCCGAGGTGTTCAAGTTCGCCGTGCGGGTGATGAACGAGGCCACGGTTCAGGTGGCGGAGAAGGCCGGGTTCAGCGTGGCCGACATCGACCTCCTGGTGCCGCACCAGGCCAACACCCGCATCATCGACGGGGCGGTGAAGCGCCTGGGGCTGGCGCCGGAGAAGGTGGTGGTCAACCTCGACCGCTACGGCAACACCTCGTCGGCCTCGATCCCGGTCGCCCTGGCGGAGGCGCTGGAGGAGGGGCGACTGCGTGATGGCGACCGCGTGGTGTGCGTTTCATTCGGTGCGGGACTCGTGTGGGGGGCCCTGGCGCTGCGCTGGGGCCGGTAATCCGGACGTGGGGGACTGAAAGGGCAGACAGGCAAAGGGGGAGGACTTCGTGGGGATCCGCATCGTCACCGACAGCACCGCCGACCTGCCGAAGGCGCTCTGCGCGGAGTACGGCATCGAGGTGGTGCCGCTCACGGTCAACTTCGGCCCCGAATCGTTCCTGGACGGCGTGAACCTGGACCCGGCCGGCTTCTGGGCCAAGCTCAAGACGAGCCCGCACCATCCCAGCACCGCCCAGCCGGCGCCGGGGGACTTCCTGGAGCGGTACCGGCGCATCCACGCGGCGGGCGATGAGATCATCTCCCTGCACATCTCGTCCAGGATGTCCGGAACCGTGCAGTCGGCGCAGATTGCGGCGCAGATGCTGCCCGAGGCGGGTATCAGCGTCATCGACACCCGCTCGGTCTCCCTGGGCCTCGGCCTGCTGGTCCTGGGCGCCGCCCGCATGGCCCGGGAGGGAAAGAGCCGGGAGGAGATCGTCGCCTGGGCCGAGGCCACCTGCGACCGGATGCACATCCTCTTCACCATCGACACGCTGGAGTTTCTGCAGCGCAACGGCCGCATCGGCAAGGCGGCGGCCCTCCTCGGCGGTCTCCTGGGCCTCAAGCTGATCCTCCAGGTGGACCGGGAGGGCGTGGTGGCGCCGGCCGACAAGGTGCGGGGCCGCTCCCGGGTGCTGGCCCGGGCGAAGGAGCTGATGCAGCAGCGGGTGCCGCCGGGGCGGAAGATCCGCCTGGCCGTGGTCCACGCGCAGTCGCCCGACGAGGCGCACGCGTGGGGCGAAGAGGTGAAGCGCGACTACCAGGTGGAGGAGTACCTGGTGGGCGACCTGGGTGCCGTGGTGGCCTGCCACGCGGGACCGGGCGCACTGGGCATCATCTTCCACGAGGTCGACTAGAGCGGCGCCTCACCGGTCAATACTCTCTGACCGAACTCATACAGGAGAGAGGCATTACGGTTATGGCGAAAATCGGCTTCCTGTTCCCAGGGCAGGGCGCCCAGTACGTGGGCATGGGCCAGGAACTGGCCCGGCAGTACCCGAGCGTCGCCCGCCGGTTCCAGCAGCTGAACGAGCTGGTGGGGTTCGACCTCACCCGCCTCTGCTGGGAGGGGCCTGAACAGGAACTGAAGAAGACGGCGAACCAGCAGCCCGCCATCCTGGCGCTTTCGGTGGCCTGCATGGAGCTGCTGGCGGCCGAGGGCATCCGGCCCGACGTGGCCGCCGGCCTCAGCCTGGGCGAGTACGGGGCGCTGGTGGCGGCGGGCGTGCTCAGTTTCGAGGAGGCGGTGCCGCTGGTGCGGGCCCGGGGCACCTACATGCAGGAGGCGGTGCCCCTGGGCGTGGGGTGCATGGCGGCAATCCTGGGGCTTTCCACCGGGCAGGTGGACGACCTCTGTGCCCGGGCCGCCCGGGAGACCGGGCTGCACGTGGAGGGCGCGAACTACAACTGCCCCGGCCAGGTGGTGGTCTCGGGCCACACCGAAGCGGTGGAGCGCTGCATGGCGCTGGCCGTCCAGGTCGGCGGGCGGGCGGTGAGGCTCTCGGTCACGGCGCCGTTCCACTCGCGCCTGCTGGCGCCCGCCGGCGAGCGGTTGGCCGAGGCCCTGGCCGCGGTGCCGCTGCGGCCGGCGCAGATCCCGGTGGTGGCCAACGTCACGGCGGACTATGTCACGGATCCGGCCGAAATCCGCCGCCTGCTGATCGAGCAGGTCTCCCGCCCCGTGCGGTGGGAGGAGTCCGTGCGGCGCATGATCGCCGACGGGGTGGACACCTTTGTGGAGGTGGGCCCTTCCCGCACCCTCACGGGGTTCCTGCGGAAGATCGACAAGGGCGTGAGGGCGCTGCAGGTGGAGGACCCGGCGTCGCTGGGCCGAGTGCTTGATTCCCTGGGGAGGGTCTGCTAAGATGGTCCTATCCAATCAGGTGGCAATTGTTACCGGCGCCACCGGCGGCATCGGTCAGGCCATCGCGACCGCTCTGGCCCGCGAAGGGGCCGCCGTGGTGGTGAACTACGTGCGCAGCGCCGAGAAGGCCGAGACCCTGGTCAGCCGCCTTACCGAGATGGGTGCCCAGGCCCTGGCGGTTCAGGCCGACGTGTCGACGCCCGAGGGTGCCGAGCGCCTGGTTCAGGCGGCGCTGGACCGGTTCGGCCGGGTCGACATCCTGGTGAACAACGCCGGTATCAACCACGACACGCTGCTCGTACGGATGAAGGAGTCCGACTGGGACAGCGTGCTCGACACGAACCTGAAGGGCGCCTTCCTCTGCATCAAGGCGGTGACCCGGCCGATGATGAAGGCCCGCCACGGGCGCATCATCAACATCGGGTCGGTGGCCGGGCTGGCCGGCAACGCAGGCCAGGCCAACTACTCGGCCGCCAAGGCCGGCCTGATCGGGCTCACCCGCGCCGTGGCCCGGGAGCTGGGCAGCCGGAACATCACGGTGAACTGCATCGCCCCCGGCGCCATCGATGCCGGCATGCTGCTGGAACTGAACGAACAGCAGCGGGAGAGCTACCTGAGGCAGATTCCGCTGGAACGGTTTGGCAGGCCCGAAGACGTGGCGGCGGCGGTGGTCTTCCTCGCCGGGCCCGGGGGAAGCTACATCACCGGGCAGACGCTCGCGGTGGACGGCGGCCTGACCATGTACTAGCACATTCCCGACGGCGATGCCGATCCCTTGAGAGGAGGTGAACCCGCTCATGACCACGGATCCGATTTTCGAAAAGGTGAAGGCGATTATCGTCGATCAGCTTTCGGTGGAGGAGGACGAGGTGACGCCTGATGCCTCGTTCATCGAGGATCTCGGCGCCGACTCGCTGGACATCGTGGAACTGATCATGGCGCTGGAAGAGGAGTTTGAGATCGAGGTGCCCGACGAGGACGCCGAGAAGCTCACCACCGTCGGCGCAGCGGTGGCCTACATCAAGGAGCACACCAAGTAGGTTGCCAGGAGGTCGAACGTAAACGCGAAGTCCCGTAGCGACGCTCACACCTGCAGCGCCGGTGCGGGGCTTTTCCGCTTCGGGAGGGATCGCCGTGTCCGCTCTGGACCCGGAGCGGCGCGCCTGGTGCGCCGAGGCCGTGGGCTACCAGTTTCGGAACGAGTCGCTGCTGCTGGAGGCCCTGACACACACCACATACGCCAACGAGCACCCCAGGGCGAGGTCCAATGAGCGGCTGGAGTTCCTGGGCGACAGCGTCGTGGGAATGGTGATCGCCGCGCACCTCTACGAGCGCTTTCCCGACCTGCCCGAGGGCGAACTGACCCGCATCCGGGCAGCGGTGGTCTGCGAACCCTCGCTGGCCGACCGGGCCCGGGCGCTGGGGCTCGGGCAGCAGATGCGCCTGGGCCGGGGCGAAACGGTGACCGGGCGCGACCGCGACTCCACCCTCTCGGACTGCTTCGAGGCCCTGGTCGGCGCCCTCTACCTGGACGGCGGCCTGGCCGCCGCGCAGCGCTTCGTCCTGCGGGAACTGGGTCCGCTGGTGGAGGCCGCCCGGCAGGGGCAGGTGCGCGTCGACTACAAGACGCAGCTGCAGGAGCGGCTGCAGCGGGAAGGAGCGGCGGCCCCGCAGTACCGGCTGCTGGTGGAGGAGGGCCCTGCCCACCTCAAGCGGTTCCAGGTGGGGGTCTACTTCCAGGGCCGCCTGCTGGGCACCGGCTGGGGGCGGAACAAGAAAGAGGCAGAACAGGAGGCGGCCCGGCAGGCGCTTTCGGGCCAAGACCACCCGGGCTAGCTAAGCCCGGGTGGTTCACGCGTGACCAGTACGTCGTGTTCACACAGGTCGCTAAATTCCTAGAGAAATCTTTAGACCAATAGAGGGAAAAGAGCGGCTGACACCGAATAAAAGATGGCAGTAGCCTCATCTTTCACAGCGCTGTTCGGGTTATTGGGGGGAATGGTTGTGGAAGCACTCAAGGTGTCAGCATCTTCGAACCCTAAGTCAGTAGCAGGTGCTCTTGCCGCAGTTCTCAGAGAAAAGGGCAGCGCTGAGGTACAGGCGGTTGGAGCGGGAGCGGTAAACCAGGCAGTGAAGGCGATCGCAATCGCACGGGGGTACGTGGCGCCCAACGGGATCGATCTGGTGGCTATCCCGGCGTTTGCGGAGATCGCGATCGAGGGGGAGGAGCGGACAGCCATTCGGTTTATTGTGGTCGGATTTCAAGCAGCGGCCTGCGGTTCGCTGGGGGCTGTCTCCTTGCTGGGGCCGGACGGTGCCGGGCGGCGGATGCGGCCCGATGCCGCCAGGCCGGGGCGGGGCTGGACGAGGCCGCAGGCAAAGGAGAGTTCTGCCTCCGCGTCGAATACCAGGATTCGCACGAGGCGCCGTGGTTTGGGGGAATCGGGCGCCCTCCTTGCTTGAGGAGGCAGCGAGTATTGTACCTGAAGCGACTGGAGATCTTTGGATTCAAGTCCTTCGCCGAAAAGACCGAACTGGAGTTCACCCCGGGTATCACGGCCGTGGTGGGGCCCAACGGCTCCGGCAAGTCCAACGTGTCGGACGCGATCCGCTGGGTGCTGGGCGAGCAGTCGGCCCGGGCCCTCCGGGGCGGCTCGATGGCCGACGTGATCTTCGCCGGCAGCGACGGCAAGCGGGCCATGGGCTTCGCCGAGGTCTCGCTGGTCCTGGACAACAGCGACGGCGCCCTGCCCATCGACTTCACCGAGGTGATGATCACCCGGCGGGTGGACCGGTCGGGTGAGGGCGAATACTTCATCAACCAGGTGCCGTGCCGGCTCAAGGACGTGCAGGACCTCTTCCTGGATACCGGCATCGGCAAGGAGAACTACTCCATCATCGGGCAGGGGCGCATCGACGAGATCCTCTCCTCCAAGCCCGAGGACCGGCGAGCCCTGTTCGAGGAGGCCGCCGGGATCTCCCGCTACAAAGCCCGCAAGCGCGAGGCGCAGCGGCGGCTGCAGGAGACCGAGCAGAACCTGGTGCGCATCACGGACATCATCGGCGAGCTCACCGCCAACATGGACGCCCTGGCGCAGCAGGCCGAGAAGGCAACGCTCTACCAGGAGCTGGACCGCGAGCTCACCCGCCTCGACGTGGGCTTGCTCGCCCACCAGCTGAAGGGCGTGATCGCACGCCTGGAGCGGCAGCGGGAGGAGAACGCCGCCCTCGCCCAGAAGGCGGCCGAGATCGAGCGGCGCATGCAGGCCGCCGACGAGGCCCTGGAGGTCGCACGCCAGCTGGTGACCGCACTGGACGAGGAGCTGGGCGTGCTCGCGGTGCGGCTCACCGAGGCCGCGGGCCGGGAGGAGCGGGCGGAAGGGCAGCTCGCCCTCGCCCGGCAGCACCGGGAGGCCGCCGAGGCCGACCAGGCCCGTATCGCCCGGGAACTGGAGGGGCTGGCCGCCCGGCTGGCCGAGGTGAAGGCCGAGCTGGACCGCCTGGCCGAGCAGGAGGCGGCGGTCCGGCAGGACGCCGCCCGGCTGGCGGAAGAGGTGGCCGCGCTGGAGCGGGCCTGTCAGGAGTCTGAGCGGGCCAGCCAGGCGACCCAGGCGGAGGTGGAGGGGCGCAAGGACCGGATCGTCGCCATTCTCCAGCTGGAGGCGGAGAAGCGCAACGGCGCACAGGCAGCCGACCGGACGGCGCAGGAGGCCGAGCGGCGGCTGGCGCGGCTGCAGGAGGAGCGCCGGCAGGCCGAGGCCGACGCAGCTCGCACCGGCGACCGCTCCGCCGCCCTGGCCGAGGAGGTGGCCCAACTGGAGCGGCTGCGGGCCGAGTCCCAGGCCGAGCTGGCCGGCCTCGCCGCCGAGCGCAACGCCGCCGACCGGCGGCTGCAGGCGTTACAGGCCCGGGAGGCCGGGCTGCGGGAGCAGATCCAGGCCGCCGCGTCCCGGCTCGGGGCCATCGAGGAGCTGATCAGCGGCTTCGAGGGCTACCAGCGGGGCCCCCGCACCGTCCTGATGGGGCGAGAGAAGGGGGCGCCCTGGGCGCGGGACGTCCTGGGAGCTGTCGCGGAGGTCATCCGCACCGAGCCCCGGTACGAGAAGGCGATCGAGGTCGCCCTGGGCGGTGCGATCCAGAATCTGATCACGGCCACCGACGAGGGGGCCAAGGCCGCCATCGAGCACCT
This sequence comes from Symbiobacterium sp., assembly GCF_040797425.1. Lineage (NCBI taxonomy): Bacteria > Bacillati > Bacillota > Clostridia > Eubacteriales > Symbiobacteriaceae > Symbiobacterium > Symbiobacterium sp. The sequence goes on from NZ_JBFNEH010000010.1 coordinate 62,427, forward strand.
GAAGCGCACTGGCGGCGGCCGGGCCACGTTCCTGCCGCTGAACACCATCCGGCCGCAGTCGTACCGGCCCGAGGAGGAGCGGGAGTTCCGGGGGGCGCCGGGCATCGTGGGGGTGGCCCTTGATCTCGTCCGGTTCGAGGAGCGGTTCCGGCCGGCCATCGCCGCGCTCCTGGGCCGCACGCTGGTCGCCGAAAGCCTGGACGCCGCACTGGCCCTGGGCCGGCGCACGGGACAGCGGTTCCGGGTGGTCACCCTGGACGGCGAGCTGCTGGCCGCCGGCGGCGCCATCACCGGCGGCGCCACGGGCGGCAAGGGCAGCGGGCTCCTCTCCCGGGAGCGGGAGCGAGACGAGCTGAAGGCGCAGCTGGACGGGCTGCGGGCCGAACTGCAGTCGGTCCGGCAGGAGTACGAGGCCGAGCAGGCACGACGGTCCGGCCTGGTGCAGCGCATCCAGGAGGGCGAGGGGCGGCTGCGGCAGCTGGAGACCCGGCTGACGCAGGCGGAGGGCGAGCAGGGGCGCCTGGCGGACGAGGCCCGGCGCTGGCAGCAGTTGCTGGACACGCACGCCCAGGAGGCGGCGGCCATCGAGGCCGAGATCGCCGCCGCCCGGGAGTCGGCCGCGGCCCTCCGGGGCGAACTGGAGCGCCTGGCGGCCGAGCGCGCCGACCTGGAGGCGGAGGTCCGCCGGCTGACGGCCGAGGCCGGGCAGCGGGGAGAGGAACTCGCCGGGCGGCGCAGGATGCTCACCGGCGCCCAGGTGCGGCTGGCGGAGCTGCAGGAGCAGCTCAGGGGCCTCGAGGCCCAGCGACGCCGGGCGGAGGGCGAGCGGGCCGCCCTGGAAGCCGAGTGCGCGGGCCGGGAGCAGGAGCGGGCGCAACTGGCCGCCCGGCTGGAGGAGATCGCCGCCGAACTGGCGGCGGCGCAGGCCGAGGCGGAGGAGGCCGCCCGGTGCCGGGCCGAGCTGGTCGCGGAGCGGGACGCCGTTCAGGCCCGGAAGCTCGCCGCCCAGGAGCAGGTGAACGCCCGGGAGCGGGAGCTGCGCCAGCTGCGCCGGGCGCAGGCGGAGGTGCAGAACCGGCGCCAGCAGGGCGAGGTGGAAGAGGCCCGGCTGGCGATGGAGCAGGAGGGGCTGGTGAGCCGCCTGGCCGAGCAGTATGAGCTCAGCGCCGCAGCGGCACTGGAGCGGGCCCTGCCCGACGCGGAGACCGAGTTCGCCCGGGCGCGCATCGCCGACCTGCGGGAGCAGATCCGGGCCCTCGGGCCGGTGAACCTGCAGGCCATCGAGGACTACCGGGCCGCCCGGGAGCGGCTGGAATTCCTGCAGTCGCAGGAGGCCGACCTGACGGAGGCGAAGGCGTCGCTCTACCGGGCGATCGCGGAGCTGGACCGGCGCATCAAGACACACTTCTACCAGTCGTTTCAGGAGATCCGCCGGGCGTTCCAGCAGGTCTTCACCGAGCTGTTCGAGGGGGGCAAGGCCGACCTGCAACTGGTGGACGAGAGCGACCTCCTGGAGACGGGCATCGAGATCATCGCCCAGCCGCCGGGCAAGAAGGCGCAGCCGCTCAGCCTCCTCTCCGGCGGCGAGCGGGCCATGACGGCCATTGCCCTGCTGTTCGCCCTGCTGCGGGTGCGCCCCACCCCCTTCGTGGTGCTGGACGAGGTGGAGGCGGCGCTGGACGAGGCGAACGTGGAGCGGTTCGGTCGCTACCTGAAGAACGCGTCCAAGGAGAGCCAGTTCATCTGTATCACGCACCAGCGGGGCACCATGGAGGTGGCCGACGCCCTCTATGGAGTGACCATGGAGGGGACCGGCGTCTCGCGGGTCGTCTCCGTCCGGCTGGTAGACATCGCATCGGAGGCGGGCTAGATGGCCAACGACCGACAGGACAACGAGTTCGCGGGAACGCCGGAAGAGGTGGGACTGCCGTTGGATGAGTCCGGGAGGCCGCTCAGCGAGGACGGGCTGCCGTTGGACGAGACCGGAAAGCCGGTGGAGGACGACGGCGTCCGGCGACTGCCGACGTGGGTCTACGCGCTGCTCATCGGCCTCCTGGTGTTGATTCTGCTCGGCGTGGAGTCGGTGCTGAACCGGCTCCTGCCCTGAAGCGGCGCTCCCCACCGCGCCGCGCCCGCCGTGGGGTTAGCGGCTCCGCACGGCGGGAGAGTCTAGAGCAGTGGGAGTCTGAGCGAAGGAGCGAGCCCTGTGGGTTTCTTCGACCGGTTGAAGGCGGGTCTGCAGAAGACCAAGGAGGCGCTCATCGGCCAGGTGAACACGGTGATGAGCGTCTTCCGCAAGATCGACGACGAGCTGTTTGACGAACTGGAGGAAGTGCTGATCCGGGGGGACGTGGGCGTCACCACCTCCGCCCAGCTCGTGGAGGAGCTGCGGCGAGAGGCGCGCCAGCGGGGGCTGAAGAACGGCGACGAGCTGCTGCCCCTGCTGAAGGAACTGGTGGCCGCCCGCCTGGGCGAGGGGGTCGCCCCCCTGAACCTGAACCCCGGGGGGCTCACCGTGATCCTGGTGGTGGGCGTCAACGGCGTGGGCAAGACGACGACGATCGGCAAGCTCGCCCGCCACCTGCGGGAGGACCGGGGCCTGAAGGTGGTCCTGGCCGCGGCCGACACCTTCCGGGCGGCTGCCATCGACCAGCTGAAGATTTGGGGCGAGCGGGCCGGCGTGGAGGTCGTGGCCCGGCCGGAGGGCACGGACCCGGCCGCCGTGGCCTTCGACGGCGTGCAGGTGGCCAGAGAGCGCGGGGCCGACGTGCTGATCGTGGACACCGCCGGCCGGCTGCACAACAAGAGCCACCTCATGGCCGAGTTGGGCAAGATCGCCCGGGTGCTGGGACGGGAAGTGCCGGGAGCGCCCCACGAAACGCTCCTGGTGCTGGACGCCACTACGGGCCAGAACGCCATCCAGCAGACGAAGCTGTTCAGGGAGGTGGCCGGCGTGACCGGCATCGCCCTGACGAAGCTGGACGGCACGGCCAAGGGCGGCGTGGTGGTGGCGATTACGGACACGGAGAAGGTGCCGGTGAAGTTCATCGGCGTCGGCGAGCAGATCGACGACCTGCAGCCGTTTGACCCGAAGCAGTTTGTGGAAGCGCTGTTCAGTGAGTAGCTGCGCTGCAACGCCCAGAACAGGACGCCTCTCCTGGGAGGCGTCCTTTCGTTTGTGGGCGAGACCGCCCGGACTTGCGCGTGTATGCACCATTTAATGTGACACAATTGGATGACAAAGAGATAAAGGAATAGAACTGCCAGCACAGAATTCCTTGACTAAACCAGGCTAGAGGGTTACGCAACAGATTGTCCAAGGTTGCACCATTTGCGGGGGAGGGGCTGACATGATCGCCAGCCTCAGTGACCGACAGCGCAAGATGTTGCTGTTCCTTCTGGAACGGGACACCCGCACGACCGCCCGCCAACTCGCCACCCGTTTCGGTGTGGCCACGCGCACGGTGCGCTACGACCTTGAGTATCTGCGCACGGCGCTCAAGGGCACCGGACTGCACCTGGTGGCCCGCCCGCGATCAGGGTTGTGGATTGAGGGCGAGCCCGACCGTCGTGAAGCGGTGATCAACCTCGTTCGCTCTGTCTCCCCACCGTTGCCCACTGACGCAGTTGAACGGAAGCACAGACTGGCGCTGGAACTCCTCACCCACGACGACGGGCTCGCCCTCACTATGCTTGGGGAGACCCTCGCATGCAGTCGCACCACCGTCCTGCGCGATCTGGAAGAGGTGGCACGGCAGCTTGGGACGTACGGCCTTCGCCTGGAGCGGGGGAGGGGCCGGGTGCGGGTGGTCGGTCCGGAGCAGGAGCGCCGCGAGGCCCTGGTGCGACTCCTGGTGGAAACGCTGGAGCCGGAGGCGCTGCTCCAGGTCGGGCGGGGCGTGGCCCCGGGGCCGCACTGGGAGACCGCCGGAGGCTCGAACAGGGATGCCGGCTGGGCGCAGCTGAGTGCGGTGGTCCACCGGGCCGAGGAGGCCCTGGGGCGGAAGTTCACCGATGAGAGCTTCGTCTCGCTGGTCGTGCACCTGGAGGTGACGCTTCAGCGGCTGAGTGCGGGACACGAGATCACCATGCCTGCCGCCCGCCTATCCGAGTGTCCAACACTTCCACGTGCGTACTACCCCTCCCCCGCCATCACCTGGCCAAGATGCGCAAGCGCATCATGGAGGAGCGCAAGGGCCCCGTGCTGTTCGGGATTCCCGGCATGGCCGCGGACATGAAGGTGGGCGATGTCATGCACAAGGAAAACGCCAGCTTCGGCATCAGCTTCTGCGGCAGCGGCGGTGCCGGCGCCCACCTGGCCGGCCCGGATCGTCCCGGCCAGTTCGAGATTGTAGCGAGCCATTTCGACCGCACCCTCCGAATCCGTCAGCGGGAACTCACCCTCTGTAATCCGAATCAGGGAGATGTCGGCCACCCGGCCAACCGCCAGGCTCCCCAGCTCCGCCTCCCGCCGCAGTGCGGCGGCCGCCCGGCTCATGTTGGCCTCCAGCCGGTACCGGTGCCGGGTGCGGGGCCACAGCACCCGCGCACCCTGCCGCAGCGCCGTCACGCCGGCCTCCACAGACCGAAGGTGGTCGAGGAGACGCTCTACTCTCCCGCGGCGATGGCTGCAGCGGGCGCCATCGTCGGTGCCGTCGTCCTCAGCGTCTTGAACACCGTGGCCGCTTTCATCCCGCAGTCGATGGCAGTGGTCGCCAGCCAGGTGCTCGGGCCCGCCTCCAGCCTGATGATGAACCCGGTCATGCCGGTCATCTTCTGGCTTGCCGCGCTCGACGCGGGCCACATCACCGGCGTGTGGTCCACGATCCTGGGCGGCCTGGCCCACATGATTATGGGCAACGCCGTGCCCGGCATCGTGCTGGGCATTCTGATCGGCAAGTCCGCGGAGGAGCATGGCTACAGCAAGTCCACGAACACCATGATCGCCATCGTGGCCGTGCTCTTCATCCTCATCGCCTACTTCCGCGGCTTCCACACCAAGCTCATCGCGCTGTTCTAGGAAGGGGATGAACATGAAGAACAGCAAGATCAACGCCTTCTTGATGAGCCCCGCGGCTTTCCCGCTGCTCCTCGGCGTGGTGGCGGCCTCGGTGGTGGCGGGTACCCATATGTTTATCACGACCGGATCCGGCGCGTTCAACGACATCTACGTCGTGCAGATGCTGCAGGCCGGCCTCGACACCGGCGACTATGCAGCGGCAGCAGGGTTCGCAGCGGGGTTCCTGATCGCCCGCGTGCTGGAAGGTCCCCTGGTCGGACTCCTCGACCTGGGCGGCTCCATCATGACGGGCGTGGGCATCGGCATTCCGGCGGTGATGCTGGCTTCCGGCATCCGCTGGCCGCTGGAGTCGTTCGTGGCCTCCCTTGGTCTCGGCCTCATCATCGGCGTCGTCCTGGGCTGTATCATCATGCTGATCCGGAAACTCATGCCGGCCGGCATGGGCAGCCTCGGCACTGACGTGATGATGGGTGCCGGTAACAAGACGGGCCAGTACCTCGGTCCCCTCATCGTCCTCTCCGCGATCGGATACAGCATCCCGGCGGGTGTCGGAGCGTTCGTGGGTGCGGCCATCTCCTACTGGTTCAAGAAGCCCGTGGCGGGCGGGGCGATCCTGGGAGCCATGATCCTCGGCGCCTTGATTCCCGTGGCCGGGTAACGGACGCGATAGACGGCGGCGAAGCGGGAGGCGCTCCCGCTTCGCCGAGTCATGCGAGGAGGCAATTAGCATATGAACATCTTCGCCCAGTGGAGGTTGCGGCAGGTCATCAACGCCAGCGGCAAGATGACTGCCCTGGGGGCCACGGCGGTGGCGCCCGAGGTGGCCGAGGCCCTGGCCAGGGGTGCACAGGAGTACGTGGTCATGGATGAACTGCTGGCGGCGGCCGGAGAGCGCATCGCCCGCGCCACCGGCGCGGAGGCCGCCGTGCCCACCATCGGGGCGGCAGCCGGAATCGCGATCGCCACCGCCGCCTGCGTGGCCGGCACGGACCTGGCGGCCATCGAGGCGCTGCCGGACAGCCTCGGCCGGCCCAACGAGGTGGTGCTCCCCAAGGGCCATAGCGTACACTTCGGTGCCTCCATCACGCAGATGATCCGCCTCGGCGGCGGAAAGCCGGTGGAGGCCGGGCACACCAACTTGGTGACCGCCGCGCACCTGGAGTGCGCCATCACCGACCGCACGGTGGCGCTTTTCTACTGCAAGTCGCACCACGCCGTGCAGAAGGGGATGCCCGGACTGCCGGAGATCATCGCCATCGGGCGGCGCCACGGCCTGCCCGTGGTGGTGGATGCCGCCGCGGAAGAGGACTTGCGGCGGTATGTCAGCATGGGGGCCGACCTGGTCATCTACAGTGGCGGCAAGGCCATCGGCGGACCGACCTCCGGGTTCATCTGTGGACGGCGTGACCTGGTAAAGGCCTGCGCCATGCAGTACGCGGGTGTCGGCCGGGCGATGAAGGTCAGCAAGGAGGCGATCGCCGGTCTGCTCACGGCGATCGACCTGTACGAGCGCAAGGATGTGCATGCCGCCGCCCAGCGGGACAAGGCCCGCATGGAGTGGTTGGTGGACCAGCTCAACCAGATTCCCGGCCTAAAGGCGCGCCTGATTCAGGACGAGGCCGGGCGTGAGATCTACCGGGCCAGCGTGGCCGTGCTTCCCGAGGCGGGCATCACGGCGGCCGAGATGGTGCGGCGACTGGAATGCAGCAACCCGGCCATCTACACCCGGAATCACCAGTTGAACCTGGGGATCATCAACATCGACCCGCGTCCGCTCCTGCCCGGGCAGGAAGAGGTCATCCTGGCGCGGTTCAGGGAGATTCTGGAGGAGGTGCAGGCATGAAGCGGTTGCCGCTGTATCGGGAACGTGTCGTGCTGAACCTGCTGGCAAGGGATGTGGCGAACGCCCGCGAGGTGTGGGCTGCCACCGGTGGCCACGCCCTGGTGGGCGTGATGCTGGCGGACTACGATACCGTAGAGGCCGCGGCCGCACAGGTGCGGTCGTTGCTGCAGGCCGTACCGGTGGTCTCGGTGGGGCTGGGCGCGGGGGACCCCGCCCAGTGGCAGCGGGTGGTTGAGACCGCCCTGCTGACCGATCCTGGCCACGTGAACCAGGTGTTCCCCGCTGCAGGGTACACCGTCGGTGCCCTCCGGGCCCGGGGGCTGGGGGAGAACATCGTGAACGCCCTGATCTCTCCTTCCGGCACGCCCGGAAAGGTGCGGATTGCTACTGGACCGCGCAGCCAGGCGGCCCCGGTAGCCGAGGTGCCCTGCGAGACGGCGGCGGCGATGCTGGCCGAGGTGGGTGTCAACTCGGTCAAGTTCTTCCCGATCAAGGGCGACTCCCGCCTGGACGAGGTCCGGGCGATGGCCAGGGCCGCCGCCGAGGCCGGCATCCCCGTGTTCGAGCCCACCGGCGGCCTCAAGGTGAACAACGTGGCCCGGGTGGTGGAGACGGTTCTGGAGGCGGGGTGCGAGATCGTCATTCCGCACGTCTACACAGCCATCGTCGATCCGGCTACCGGCCTCACCCGGCCCGGTGACGCCGAGGCGCTCATGGCCGAGGTTCGGCGCGTGGTGGGGTAGACATGGCGCAGAAGCGGCTGCTGGCGCTGGACCTGGACGGTACACTTCTCCGCTCCGACCTGACCGTTTCGCCGGCCAACCATGCAGCCGTGGCCCGGTGTCTGCGCGAAGGGGTTTACGTAGCCCTGTGCTCAGGGAGGACGGCGGGTTCCGTCGAACGCTACGCCCGCCTGTGGCAGGGACCCGGCCTCTGGATTATCAGCTGCAACGGCGCCGAGATTCGACCGGCCGGCGCCCCGGAACCCCTGCTGCGGCGCACGGTTCCCCTGCACCTGGCCCGGAGCGTTGCCCGGTGGGCCGCCCGGGAGGGCATCTACCTCAAGGCCTACGTGGACGGTGTACTGCTCGTGGAGAAGGCCACAGAGGAGACCCTGGCCTTTTCCCGGACTCAGGGCGTGCCGTACGTGGAAACCGGAGACCTGGTGGGCGCCCTGACCGGGGAGCCGACCAAGCTGGTGATCATCGCGGACCCGGTCCTGATCGCACAGCTGGAACCGGCGGTGAGAGCGCAGTGGCCGGGCGAGCTGGAGGTGACCACCAGCGGTCCGGATTCGCTGGAACTGACCGCCCGGGGCGTAACCAAGGGCAGGGCGCTCCAGTTGCTGGCCGAGCACCTGCACGTGGACCGCACGGCTGTCGCGGCGGTGGGCAACGCCCACAACGACTTGAGCATGATCCACTGGGCAGGTTTCGGGGGCGTCGTGCGCAACGCCCCTCCCGACGTGCAACAGGCCGCACCCGTCGTGGTGGGTCACCACGACGAGGATGGCGTTGCGGAGTTTATCACGGCGTGGCTCGCCGGTGTGAGGGTGATGGAATGAGCGTGGAACGGCAAGCAGTGATCAGGTCCAAGTCCGGGCTGCACGCACGGCCCGCTGCACGGGTGGTGAAGGAAGCGAACCGGTTCCGTTCGCAGGTGGAACTGGTGACGCAAGGCAAGGCCGTGAGCCTGAAAAGTCTGATTTCCGTGCTGTCGCTGGGGCTGAACCAGGGGGCTGAAGTGACAGTACGGGCTTCCGGCCCGGACGAGGTGGAGGCGGCCGAGGGCCTGGCCCAACTGCTGGAGACCGATTTGGGCTGAACGCGGCAGACGGACCTGCCTCGGCAAGAGGCGCAACACGGAACGCACCCCGACAGCGCCAGCGTGTCGGGGCGCGTTCCGTGTTCTCATTCTCCTGTCACGGCGGCCGCGCAGGACGGCTCACCGCACACGGTTACCCGTCCTGCGCGGCGCCGCAGTGGGATTCAGCCGCACTGCGGTCGCTACTTCCCTTCCCGCCGGTCACAGTAGACCCGCATGGCGTCGCGCAGGAAGCGGGCCAGGCCGGGCTTTGTCTTGTCGATGTTCTTCGTGAAGCGCTCGTCTTCCACGTACATCTCGCCCAGCCCCCGGAAGACCTCCAGCGAGCAGGTGTAGTACCACTTGTTGATGTGCTCGTGCCAGCGGGCCACCCACTGCTGGACCTCTTCATCGCCCGGGTCGCGGTCCATCAGCCTGGCGATGTTGCCGTAAATCTCGCTGGACTCGGCGCTGATCCGCTGCCAGTCTGCCCTGGTATACCTGCGGGTGCGCTTCAGCGACTCCTCGAACTCGGGGCCGCCCCAGCGCTGCCGCGCCTCCTCCTCGTACTCGGTGGGATCGAATCCGTCGAACAGTGCCTTCATCTCGTCTCTGGTCATGGGTCTGTCCTCCCTGTCCATGTTGGCGAGCGTGCGGTCGACCGTGCGGATCAGGCGCTCGAGGCGGGCCTTCCGCTGCTGCAGGGCCTCCCGGTGGGCCAGCAGCGCCTGCTGCCGGTCGAAGTCGGGGCTGTCGATGATCTGCTTGATTTCCCTGAGGCTGAAGCCCAGCTCCCGGAAGAAGAGGATCTGCTGCAGCCGCTCCACGTCCTGCTGCGAGTAGAGCCGATAGCCGGAGGCCGACTGCCCGGCCGGCTTCAGGAGACCGATCTCGTCGTAGTGGTGCAGCGTGCGGACGCTGACGCCGGCCAGGTCAGCCACCGCCTTCACCGTGAGGGCCATCTGCTCACCTCCTGGTTCGTAGGATAAACCCTTACGTTACGAGAGGGTCAACACCCGCGAGGGCGAAATCATCTGGCGGCGAGAACCACAGCGCGACTCGCCCGAGTCATAATAGGTGACGGGCGCAGTGAAGGGACGAGCAGCGCCTGAAGCGTCCCACAATATGTCCGGTCTCGACACGGCTGAGTCACCGCTTGCAAGGAGGTTGAGCCCCATGGCCCGGCTGGACGCACTGCTGTTCCAACACGTCGCCCCCTTGCGTGCGGCAGCCATCGCGCTGCCCGAGGGCGGGGTGCTCTTTTCTGACCGCGGGTTCGAGGACTTTCTGCACAGCGGCCAGGTGACGGCAGATTCCGCCGGCCCCACCGCGCTTTCGTCCGGTGCTGACTGGGCCGAACTGCGGGAGGCCTGGCGGCGGGTGTTGCCCCTCGAGGCCGTCTCCTACGAGGGGTGGCTCACCGAACTGCAGGCCTACGCCAACCTGGACTGGAGCGGTCTGGACAGCCTGGGCATCGACCTGTAGCGGAGGGATGCAGATGGATGACCTGGTCTTCCCGGCCGTGGGTCGGTGGGTGCGCGTCCAGCGGGAGTGGGACAATCTGGTGGCCGAGCTCAGGCAGGAGCTGCCGGCCCCCCTGGCCGATGACCTGATCCGTCGGGCCGAGTCGCGCGCGCAGGAATCCACCTGGGCCTTCGTCAAGCCCCTGATGCGCCGCTTCAAGGAGATCGACCACCTCCGCAGACAGGAGGGGAAGAGCGGGCGCAAGGCGGATCTGCAGTCCCTGCGCCGCCGGCTCCTCCTCATGAACCCGGCCGCGGTCGCCCGGGAACTGGGGGCGGGGCTCAACCCGCCTGACCTCAGCGAGTACAATCAGATCGTCGCCGACCTGGCCCGCACCGTGCCCCACCCGGGCATCGTCCGGCGTTACGCCCTGCCGCCTCAGGCCCTGCGGGCCCTGGCGGACCTGATCGCCGCCGCGGGCCGGCCGGTGGCGCAGTCGCTTACCGAGCACGCACAGAACCTGAAGTACTACGCTGACCTGGTGGCCCGCCTGAGAAGCCAGCCGCTGGTGCAGAAGGGCGCCCGCATCATCGGCAGCGCGGTCGCCGCCGCGCTGGAGCCGCTGGTGGGCCGCGAGGCGGCCGCCCAGCTCCTGGGCATCGACCAGTCGCTGGACCGGGCCCAGAAGCAGGTGGAGGCGGGTTGGGCCGCGTTCCAGCGCGAGTTCAACGAGTTCGTGCCGGAGCGGCAGCGGCGGTTCCAGCTGGTCTACCTGAGCCTGGTGGGCGGGCTCTTCCTGCGGGTGCAGCGCGACCTGAGACGCCTGGGTTGCGAGCTGGTCGTCGATGCGCAGGGCAACTGCCGGGTGGCGCCCACCGAGGACCGGCAGATGCGGCTCCGGCAGCACCTGCGGGAGGCCGCACCCGCGGTGCGGGCCGCACTGGACGCCGGAGAGACCGAGACGGCCGTTGCGAAGGCGGCCCGGCTGGTGGCGCAGATGGTGACCGACCCGGTGGCGGCCCGCACGCCGGCGGACGGCAAGTCGGTGGGTTACATCGCCTACGCCCTGCACCTCAGCGCCCTCCTGGCCCGGGCCCGGCAGGCGTGGGACGACGGGCGGCCCGAGGAGGCGGCTGCCATCTGGAAGCAGGTATTCACCGAGTACCCCTGCCTGGTGAACGACGCCGACCTGCACCCGATGCCGGGTGAGCCGCTGCCTCTGGTGACCGCCGGCTTCCGCCTGGCGGCCTACGCCGAGTGGCTGCGCCAGTCGCACCGGGGGGCCGAGGCCGACGGCCTCCTGCTCGCCCAGATCCGGTTCGTCGAGCGGCTGGCGACGCTGCGTCCGGAGCAGGCCCTGCCCGGAGAGTCCGTCTCGCCGGAGATGAAGGAGTGGGCGGCCACGCTCGCCGCCTACCTGCGCCGTTCGGCAAAGGACCCTGACGCCCTGGACCTGCCCGGGCACCGGCTGCCGCTCTCCCGTTACCCTGCAGTCATGCGCCGCTTTCGCCAGGCCGTGGGTGAAAGCCTGGAAAGCTCGCCGCTGGACCGCTACCTGCGGGGGCGTGTCAACCTGCTCCGGACCACCGCGGCGGCCGCCGCCACCGGGGGCGTGGGCCTGCTGGCCACGCTGGCCTGGCTGTTGCTGTAGGGCGATGGGCCGCCCCGAGGAGGTGAGCGCTTGGATCTGCGGGAGGTACAGCAGGAAGTTGACCGCTGGATCGCCCCCCGCGGCTACTGGGACCCGCTGGCCAACCTCGCCAGGCTCACCGAAGAGGTGGGCGAGCTGGCCCGGGAGGTCAACCACCGCTGGGGGCCCAAGAAGAAGAAACCGACCGAGGAGACCGGGGATGTGGCCCTGGAACTGGGCGACATCCTCTTCGTGGTCGCGGTGATGGCCAACCAGATGAACATCGACCTGGAGGATGCCTTCCGCCGGGTTCTGGCCAAGTACCAGACGCGCGACGCCGATCGCTGGACGCGGCCGGGTAACGGCGGGTAGCATTCGCATGGAAGGACAACGAAGTGTGTGGCACGCCTGCCGTGCGGACGGCTGCCGGTTTGCCCCGGGCCCGGTCCGCCGCGCGGAGCTTTTTCGGAGTGTCAACATCATCCCCTTGACAGCCCGCGTTCGCCCGCCTATACTCAAACAGGCGACGGCGCTGTCAAGGGGATTTGCTTGACAGTGTGAGCACGCCGGAGGGGGCGCTGTCGCATGAAGGACGTGCCGCGGTTCGCCCTGCTTTTCGACTTCTACGGACCGCTGCTCACGGAGCGGCAGCAGGAGCTGATGCGCGCCTATTACCTCGAAGATCTCTCCCTGGGCGAGATCGCCGATGCGGACGGCGTGAGCCGGCAGGCCGTACACGAACTGATCCGCCGGTCGGAGGCGGCGCTCGTGGAGTACGAGGCACGGCTGGGCTTCGTGGCGGAGCACCAGCGGCGCATGCAGCTGCTGACCGAACTGGAGGCGGCGCTCGACCGGGCCGACCTGGCGGCCGCCCGGCGCACGCTGGCGGCCCTGAAGGCAGAGGCGTGACGCCCTTCCGGTCAAGGCCCGGGGCCTGCTAACGGCGGCCTGATGCCAACCCCACCACGGAGAGGGGGAAGCGGATTGTTCGAGTCCCTTCAGGAACGCCTCCAGGAGGCGTTCAAGCGGCTCAGGGGCAAGGGGAAGTTGACGGAGTCTGACGTGAACGAGGCCCTGCGGGAGGTGCGGCTCGCCCTCCTGGAGGCCGACGTCAACTTCAAGGTGGTCAAGTCGTTCATCTCCCGGGTGAAGGAGCGGGCCGTGGGCCAGGAGGTTCTGGAGACGCTCAACCCGGCGCAGATGGTCATCAAGATCGTCTACGAAGAACTGGTCGCCCTGATGGGCGGGCAGGGCGTGGGCCTCAACATGGCCGACCGCCCGCCCACCATCGTCATGCTCTGCGGCCTGCAGGGCTCCGGCAAGACCACCCACGCGGCCAAGCTGGCGGTGAAGCTGAAGAAAGAGGGGAAGCGGCCCCTTCTGGTGGCCGCCGACGTCTACCGCCCGGCTGCCATCAAGCAACTGCAGGTCCTGGGCGAGCAGGCCGGCGTGCCGGTCTACGCCGAGGGCGACCAGGTGAGCCCGGTGGACATCGCCCAACACGCCGTGGAGTACGCGGCGCAGGAGCGGCGTGACGTGATCATCATCGACACGGCCGGCCGGCTCACCATCGACGAGGAGTTGATGGAGGAGCTCAAGCAGATCAAGGCGCGCGTGAAGCCCCACGACACGCTGCTGGTGATCGACGCGATGATCGGCCAGGATGCCGTGACCACCGCGGAGCACTTCCACGAGAAGCTCGGCATCGACGGCGTGATCCTGACCAAGCTGGACGGCGACACCCGCGGCGGTGCGGCGCTGTCGGTGCGGGAGGTGACCGGCCGGCCGATCAAGTTCGTGGGCGTGGGCGAGAAGCTGGACGCGCTCGAGCCCTTCCATCCGGACCGGATGGCGTCCCGCATCCTCGGCATGGGCGACGTGCTCACCCTGATCGAAAAGGCGCAGGAGCAGGTCGACCGCAAGCAGGCCGAGGAAATGGCCCGCAAGATGCTGAAGGCCGAGTTCGACTTCGAGGACTTCCTGGAGCAGCTCAGGGCCATGCAGCGCATGGGCCCCCTGCAGGAGCTCCTGAAGATGCTCCCGGGTGTCGGGGCCCAGTTGAAGGACATCAACGTCGACGAGAAAGAGCTGAAGCACATCGAGGCGATCATCCTCTCCATGACGCCCAAGGAGCGCCGCAACCCGGACATCATCAACGTCCGGCGGCGGGAGCGGATCGCCAGGGGCTCCGGGCGGCCGATCGCCGAGGTTCACCGGCTGATCAAGCAGTTCGAGCAGGCCCGCAAGCTGATGAAGCAGCTGGGCGGCATGGAGAAGATGCTGAAGCGGGGCGGCAAGCTGCCCCGGCTCCCCGGCGGGGGCTTCGGCGGCCTCTGGGGCCGCAGGTAGCGGGTTGGGGTGCCCCATCCCCTCCCCAGCGGAGCGGGATGTGCACAGATAGATTCCACTGGCAACATTCGAGGAGGATGAACCGAAGTGGCTCTGAAGATTCGCCTGAAGCGGATGGGGATGAAGAAGGCTCCGTTCTATCGGCTCGTGGTCTCTGAGTCGGCCTCGCCCCGCGATGGCCGGTTCGTGGAGGAGATCGGCTACTACGATCCCACCAAGAACCCCGCTGTGCTGAAGATCGACGAGGACAAGGCGCTGGGCTGGCTCCTGAAGGGCGCCACCCCCACCGACACCGCCCGGTCGCTGCTCTCCAAGGCCGGCGTGATGAAGAAGTTCGACGAGGCGAAGAAGTAAGGGGCGAGGACGACCCACCCCAGTCGAGGGGGTTGTTTCGCAATGTTGCAGCGGCTGGTGGAAATCCTGGTCAAGGGGCTCGTGGAGCACCCGGACCAGGTGCAAGTAACGGCGGTTGAATCCCCCCGCTCCGTCACCTTCGAGGTCCGTGTGGCCGACAGCGACATGGGGAAGGTGATCGGCCGGCAGGGTCGCGTCGCCAGGGCGATTCGGACGGTGGTCAAAGCGGCCGCCGTCAAGGATGGCCGCCGAGTAATGGTGGAGTTCATGTCATGAGTCTGCAGATCATTCGTCCGGTAACGATTAAGGCTCGTGTGACCGAGAGTTTGAAGGCCAGGATGACGGCCGAACTGAACGCGGCGATCCAGCAGCTGGACGCCGAGATGGCCGAGCTGGAGAGCCAGGTGAAACGCGCCCAGCTGACCGCCACGATCACCCCGCAGCAGCAGATGCAGCTGCACCAGCTGGTGGAGCAGGAGCGGGCGGTGCGCGCCGAGAAGAAGGCGCAGCTTCAGCAGGAGATCAGCCGCGTCCAGTCGCTGCCGCTGGGTGCGGAGATCGTGCAGGGCACGGTGCAGGCCACCGCGAACCTGAAGGTCGGCGACAACTTCGACGCCCTCATGGCGACGGAGATCGTCGTCGAGGACGGAAAGGTGATTGCGATCCGGGGTGAGGCCTAGTGGTCGAGCGGTCCAGGCCCGAGCTGATTCGGATCGGGCAGGTGACCGCGCCCCACGGGGTGCGCGGTGCGGTGCGGGTCTACCCGGTCACGGATTTCCCGGAGCGGTTCACGACCTTGCGGCGAGTGCTGCTGGGCGGTCCGGACCGGCCCGCCGCGGTGAAGTTCCGCGGCTTCGTGAAGAACCTGGTGATCCTGGAGATCGAGGGCGTCACAGACCGCAACCAGGCGGAGAAGCTGCGCGGCGTCAACCTGCTGGTTCCGCGCAGCGAGGTCTACCCGCTCCCGGAGGGGTACTACTACGACTTTGACATCATCGGGATCGACGTGGTAGACACGCAGGGGTCGTTCCTGGGGCGCGTGGTGGAGGTGGACCACAATATCCCGGTCCACGACGTGTACGTGGTGGAAACGGCCCCGGGAAAGCGGTACATGGTGCCTGCGGTTCGCCAGTTCATCAAGGAGGTGGACCTCGAGGCCGGCCGCATGGTGATCGACCCGATCCCCGGCCTGCTCGAGGACTGACCCGATGCTGATACAGCTGCTCACGATCCACCCGGCCATCGTGGCGCCGGTCTTTCGCGAGTCGATCCTCGGCCGGGCCCACGAGGCGGGGATCATCGACCTCCGGGTGGTCAACATCCGGGACTTCGCGCTGAGCAAGCACCAGCAGACCGACGACTACCCCTACGGGGGCGGCGCCGGTCTGCTGATGAAGCCGGAGCCGGTGTTCGCCGCCGTGCGCTGGGCCGCGGCGCGCGGCCCTGCCCGGGCCCGACCGCCGCGCGTCATCCTGATGGACCCGCAGGGACGCAAGTTCGACCAGCGCCTCGCGGAGGAGCTGGCCAGGGAAGACCACCTGATCCTGGTCTGCGGCCGCTACGAGGGTTTCGACGAGCGCATCCGCGCCCTCGCCACCGATGAGATCTCCATCGGCGACTACGTGCTGATGGGCGGCGAGGTGGCGGCGCTGGTGGTGGTGGAGGCGGTGACCCGCCTGGTCCCGGGCGTGCTGGGCGACCTGGAGTCCAGCGTCGCCGAGTCTTACACCTCCGGGCTCCTGGAGGGCCCGCAGTACACCCGGCCGCTCGAGTTTGAGGGAATGCGGGTGCCGGAGATCCTGACATCGGGAAACCACGGCGCGATCCAGCGCTGGCGGCGGGAGCAGGCTCTGCGCCGCACCTTTGAGCGGCGGCCCGACCTGCTGGAGACCGCAGAGCTCACCCCGGAGGAGCGGGCCCTCATCGAGGAGTGGCGCCGCACACTGACACGTTAATAGGCTCTACGTCAAGAAGTGTGGAACGGTCGCCAGCCAAGCCAAGGGCACAAAGGC